>CAYVYZ010000012.1:0-35918 GCA_964455875.1 uncultured Planctomycetia bacterium
TGGCATATAAGAAATAAGAGTGATGCTATTTTAGTTTGTGGAACAACTGGGGAGAGTGCTACTCTCTCTCACGACGAACATAAACATGTAGTAAAAATAGCTGTCCAAGAAGCTAGAGGCAGGATTCCTATTATTGCCGGTGCAGGTTCAAACTCAACAAGAGAAGCTTTAGATCTGGCGCAATTTGCAAAAAAAGTTAAAGCAGATGCCATTCTTGTTATAACTCCTTATTACAATAAGCCTACTCAAGAGGGGCTTTATCAGCACTATAAGACTATTTCCCATAAGGTAAGCATACCTCTTATTATATACAATGTTCCTTCTCGTACAGGGACTAACATTTTACCCCAAACTGTTGCCCGCATTTATAAGGATTGTAAGACTGTTATTGGGATAAAAGAAGCAAGCGGTTCACTTGATCAGATAACTCGCCTTATGACACTTGTAGACAACAGGTTTATTCTTCTTTCAGGTAGTGACGAGATAACTTTGCCTATCCTTTCTGTTGGAGGTAGAGGAGTAATTTCTGTGGTAGCAAACATAATGCCTACCCAAACTCACAATTTGGTTATGAGTTTCTTAAAAGGTAATATAGCAAAATCAAGAAGACTTCAGATTTATCTTTATGATTTGATAAAAGTACTTTTTATTGAGACTAATCCCATTCCGGTAAAAACTTCTTTAGGGCTTATGGGGCTGATTGAACCTAATTTGCGCCTTCCTCTTTATAAGATGAGTAAGGACAATCTTAATAAGCTGAAAGATACACTAAGAACATATCACCTCATTTAGCCAACGTTATGAATAGAGATGAGACTAAGCTATCAATAATAATTCCAGTCTATAATGAGATAAATACTATTTTAGAAATGATAAGGCTGGTAAGGGAAGAGAAGCATAAAAAAGAAATTATTATAGTTGATGACTGTTCTACAGATGGGACTAGAGAGTTATTAAGAGAAATAAAAGATAACAATATTAAAATTCTTTTCAACGATGTTAACCGAGGAAAAGGATACGGAATAAGAAAAGCACTCGATTATGTTACAGGAGATATTATAATTATTCAGGATGCAGACCTTGAATATTATCCTGATGAGTACGAGATTTTAATAGAAAAGATTATTCAGAATAAAGCGGATGTTGTTTATGGAAGCAGATTTATAGGGGGAGCGCACCGGGTATTTAATTTTTACCATTATATGGGGAATCTGGTTATTAATACAATTGCCAATATTCTTCTAGATGCCAATTTTACAGATTTAATGACTTGTTATAAAGCGTTTAGGAGTGATGTATTGAAGAGCTTAAAACTGGAGGCAGATGGGTTTGGGATAGAGACAGAGATTACTGCCGAGATATTTAAAAGGAAATATAGAGTATATGAGGTGCCAATTTCTTATAACGGTAGAACATATGAAGAAGGAAAGAAGATAAGATGGACAGATTTCTTTACTTGTTTGTATTGGCTTTTAAGATCAGTAATCAGGGGGGTTGATGTAGGAGAAGATATATTATTGAAGATGACAATCATGAAAAATAATAATTCGTGGATTTATAGGAAGATTGAGCCTTTTTTAGGGAAGAAGATATTAGAATTGGGTTCTGGTATGGGAGCAATATCTAAATATCTCGTAAGTAAAAATAGAAGGGTAACTCTTACCGATATTAATAAGAAATATGCTACATATCTGGAAAGGAGGTTTATTGGTAACCCTCACGTAGAAGTTAAGAATATAGATATTTTAAATATAGATACTGTATTTTCTGAAGAAGAGTTTGACACTATTGTAGGGATAAACATTTTGGAACATATAAAGCACGACACAGAAACTATAAAGAGATTGAAAAGGGTACTTATTAAAGAGGGAAAACTTGTACTATTGGTTCCTGCGCATAAGAGTCTGTTTGGGAAATTAGATGGCAAATTGAATCATTTTCGTAGATACTCAAGATATGAGTTAGAAAGTAAACTCAAAAATGAGAGCTTTTTTATAGAAAAAATAGAATTTATGAATTTCTTGGGGGCAGTAGGATGGTTTGTAAATTTCAAACTTTTAAGAAGAAAAAGAATGTCAAAACTGATAGTCCAGATTTTTGATGCACTTATACCCTTTATTGCTTTTATAGAAAGATTTGTAAAGTTTCCTTTCGGACTTTATATATTATGTATCGCAAGGAAATAAATTAGATTTTTTTAAAACATAATCTCCTATCTATCTTAAATATTCTTACATTCCCATAAAAAAGAGCGAAAAGTTTTGTTTTCTAACAAGAAACTTCATTGTTTGAAAAGGATAATAGGCAACATAGATGAGATTATAAGAAATGTTTGTTATTTTAAATCTATAATTTTATGTTACAATATTTAAGTAACATATTTTACTTACGATAGATGGATTAATTTAATGAAAAGTAATGAAGGAAAAAAAGGGTGTTTTGTGTGGCCCAAGAAATAAAAATGCTTCTTTATTCTCCACTAATAAATAATACAGAAAAGATAGAACAAATTAGTCTTTTATTGTTACGTACGATGCCACTGTCTCTTGTAAGCTGTTAAAGTGTAAAGAGTATATGAGGGCATATTTATACGTAAGATATTAAAGCTTAGTGGGATATTATATTTAGTTGGTTTTAACTCTAGAGTCTTTTAGTAGGTTAAATCTTAAATAAATAAAATATTTTACAATATATTCAACCGAATAGTAATTTCTTAAAGGCAAGAAGCTTGCTATATTTGAGAGGTAGCTTTGGCGGCATTGCTATGGTAGTAAAAAAAATATAGGCATATTGATGAATTGGAAGTTAGTGCGATGGATAGATATTTATATAGGAATACCTTTAGTATATCTAATATTTCTTATAAAAAAAATATTCAGATTTTCTAACCTTCCTTCAGAAGTATATAAAAATATTTTGTTCATTAAGTTTTGGGGCATAGGCAATATTATTATGATTTTACCCACCGCCAGTGCATTAAAAAAGAAATATGAGAAAGTAAATATAGATTTATTAACTTTAACGAGTAATAAGGATGCCTCTCGTTCTGCCGGCATTTTTAGGAATATTTATACTATAGATACAGCCCATATAATTAAGTTCCTCATTACTTCCATAAAGACATTTAAGGTACTGATTAAAAGGGATTATGATGTAATAGTTGATTTTGAACAGTTTGCAAGATTTTCAGCATTATGGTGTGCTCTTGTAGGAAGGAAGAAGACTGTAGGGTTTAATACTAAGGGACAGCACCGCTCTATATTATATACCCATACTACTGTCTACAGAAATGATATCCATATTACAAAATCCTTCTATAGCTTAGTGGAGCTTTTGGGGATTGATAGTACAGATGATATAGAGCCTTTTCCCTTAAATTGTCAAGAACAGAGTATAAAGACGGTAAAAGGCATATTGTCTAGGGAAGGAATTTCCCTACAGGAGGTTATAGTTATATTCCATGTAGGAACGAGTAAGAATTTTATGCTTAGACGCTGGCCTCTTGAATATTTTGCTGAATTGTCTGAGAGATTGATAAATAGTTTTTCAGTAAAGATAATTTTTACAGGGTTGGTAGAAGAGAGGGCTTTAGTAGAGAGAGTTTTTGCGATGATAAAAAATAAAGAAAGAGTGACTAATCTAAGTGGAAAACTTAATTTTGAAGAATTTATATCATTAATTAAATTAAGCGACTTAGTTGTTTCAGCGGATACTGCTCCTATTCATATTGCTACCTCTTTAGGAGTCCCAGTGGTAGGACTTTATGGTCCTAACACCCCCTTTCTATATGGACCGTGGGGTAAGAAGAGTATATGGTTCTACAAGCAATTAAAATGTGCTCCTTGCATAACAAATTATAATGCTAAGATAAACAGATGCCGGCATCCCGATGGTCAGGGGGCGTGTATGAGGAAGATTAGTCCAGATGAGGTGTTTTTAGGAATAGTCGCTAATTATTTTGACGAAGAAGCACCTTTTAGGTTGGAAAAGTTGAAGACAAATGCGTAGATTGATCCGGTTAGCAAAGAATATACTGATTAGTAATTTTACCGATTTAAGATACCCTTATAGATTTACTTATATTTTAACCTATCGGTGCAATCTTAAATGTAATATGTGTAATATCTGGAAAGAACATGGTGAGGAAGAGTTGTCTGTGGAACAGATAAAGAAGTTTTTTAAGAATTTTTGGAGGTTTTCTTGGATTAATTTAAGTGGGGGAGAAATATTTTTAAGGAAAGACTTATCGGAGGTTTTTGATATTATCCTTACAACTTGCAGGGATTTGTATCTTTTAGATTTTCCTACCAATGGTTTTCAGACTGAGCTTATTCTTGAGGCCATAACTAATCTGTTAACTAATTATAAGATACCTAAGATATTAGTGACAGTCAGTTTAGATGGTCCCCGGAAGTTACACGATCAGGTACGTGGAGTTGAAGGGTCCTGGGATAGGGCTGTGGAGACTTTTAGGCGATTACGTAAGTTAAGAAGTGCAAGATTCAATGTGTTTTTCGGTACCACCTTACAGAGGTCGAATATGAGTAAATTTCATGAGACGGTTAAATCTGTAGAAGAGAAAATTGGCGGTATACATTATAATGATTTTCATGTAAATTTAATTCAATATTCTCCTCATTATTATAGGAATATAGATACATCAGCCCCTAATGATCGTAGTGAGTTATGGGCTCAGCTAGAAGAGATTATGAGAAAACGAAAATTTTCTTTGTTTAATCCAGTTGGTTTTCTTGAATATGAGTACCAGAGGTTAGCCAAATTCTATCTGGCAGAAAAGAAGACACCTATTGTGTGTCAAGCTTTTTCAGCTTCTTTTTTTATGGACCCTAAGGGTAATATTTTTCCGTGTAGTATATACAATAAGGCTATAGGTAACATTGTTGACTTTGACTATGATATAAGTAGAATGTGGGATACTGTTTCTAGGTATAGAGTAAGAGAAGAAATTCGTAAGGGGAAGTGCCCTCAATGCTGGACGCCTTGTGAGGCATATCAGAGTATTTTAGCCAATTTGTTTGTTATTTTTAAAAAGGTAGATTATGATTAGAAAAGTCTATATTGATTTTATAAGACAAAAAGTTGTTAAGGGAAAGTGGGATTGGTTTTTTAAGAAATTATGGCAATACTTTCTTATTCACATTTCTTTTGTTAGAGGTCGGCCTTTCTGCGGTCCGATTTTGGGCACCTTTGTTGTTAATTATCGATGTAACTACAAGTGTAAAATGTGCGATTTACCATTAAGAGACAGGCTTATCAGGGCAGGAGGATTAAAGGAGTTGTCAACGTTACAGTTAAAAAAGATTCTTAAGGAGTTTGCAGGATTGGGAACAGGAGGTATAGGTTTTACAGGGGGTGAGCCACTTTTACGAGAGGATATCTTTGAGCTTATGAAATATTCGAAAGAATTAGGTATGATTACCCACTTAAATACCAATGGTTTTTTTCTCAATAGTGATAATGTTAAAAGACTTCTATATGCTAATGTCGATTCTATAAATATTTCTTTAGATGGAGCTACTGCTTCTACCCATGATGCAATCAGAGGCTATCGAGGAGCATTCGATAAGGTTGTTTATGCAGTAGAGTGTATTAACTCGATGAGAAAAAGAATGAGTATTCCCATACGAATGAAAGTAGTTACCGTCATAGGTAAAGATAATATCGATGAGATACCTGATTTGTTCAAATTAGCTCACAACTTAAAAGTAGATTGCATTGAGTTTATTCCACAGCAGCCTTTTACTGTCTTGACAGATGACGCTTCTGTTAATTTTGATGATGTCTTCTTAAAAAAAATAGATGCAGTAGTTGATTATATTCTGGGACAGGGAAGAAAGATGATCAAGGTAGAAAATTCACCTCGCCATTTGCAATTATTTAAGAAGTCTTTTCGAGGTGAAAAATCGCCCCTTGTTTGTTTTGCAGGATATAATTCTTATGCGGTGGATTGTTATGGTCAGATTTTTCCCTGTGTTCCGTGGGTCAATTGGGGAAAACCTGTGGGAAACGTAAAGGATATTTCTCTTACGAAATTCTGGTATTCAGAGATATACAATAAGATACGGCGCGAGATTTCAAATTGTAGAGATTGCTATTTGAATTGTCAAGCAGAATTAAATATTTTATTTAATATAATCTAATAAATACCGGTAGGCTAATTAATGAAGAATAAGAAAGGTTTCCCTTTTAGTTCCGTAATACAATTCTGTATTGTAGGTACAGTTTTTTTCTCATTTCTTGTTTTAAGCTGGTTAAAATGGGGCAGCCTTATTGTTGATACTTTTAGAGATCAGTGGGTAGCTTATAATTTAACCATAGGAAGAACTTTATATAAAGATATTTTTTACCATTATGGGTTTCTAGCGCCTTATTCTATTTCCTTTTTATATAAGGTATTCGGTGTAAATATAATATATTCAGTTTTATTAGGAATATTTATTACGGGCCTTTCTTGTTATTTTCTTTATAGACTTTCTCGCCTTTTCCTTAATAGAACATTCTCTACTGTTCTCCTATTGAATTTTATCTTAGTTTTTTCTTTTGGATGTTATTGCTACAACTGTATTTTCAATTTTATTTTACCTTATAGTTTTTCTTCCACTTTTCTTATTACGTTTGTTCTCTCTTCATTGTACTTCTATATTAAATTTATAAGAAAAAAACACTATAAATATTTAGTCTTTTGGGCGCTTTCTATGTGCTTTGTTTTTTTATCCCGCATTGATTTTGGTTTTCCTACCTGGTTAGTGTTTGTTATGATTTCTGGAGTATGCATCCCTAAAGAAAGAAAAATGAGAGTTATTTTATATATGTTTATTCCTTTGTTGATAAGTATATTATTTTACTGGTTATTCTTATATCTTAATGATGCTTTTTCGTATTTCCGTGAGTCTATAATTAATATGGTTACCTTTTGTTTAGGGGGGGGAAATAAATTTGATTATATCATTTCAGGGCTTGATGATATTTCTTATCATTTAAAAAATATTATTAAATCTTTTTTTTCACAACTCACGATAGCCTTTTTATTTTATTTAATGAGTGTTGTAATACACATTTTTCTTAAAAAAACAGCAATAAGATTATCCTCTTTCTTATTATATACGATATTAGGAACAGTTGCGTTTGCAATTACTTTTCTTTTTGTTGGAGCTATTAGTTTCTTTATTCAATACAGATTAATGCCCCTTGTGCTTCTTGGTGGAATATTGATATATCTCTTTAGGCTATTTTTTGGTAAAGAAAAAGAGAAAGCTTCTTCATATTTAGTTTTATTTGTTATTTCGCTTTTGTTCATATTAAGAATAGTATTTCGTGCTTCCCCTAATGGTTATGGTTTTTTTCTCTTGGTTCCCAGTTTAGTATGTTATTATATCTTTTTTAAAGACATATGTTTTTCTTTTTTTGCTACCATTATAAGAGTCACAGTTAATAGAAATATAAAACACTATTATTTGTTTTTCATCTCTACTTTTTTTCTTTTGTTATCTTTGTTATTCGCTAGATTAGATTATAAAACTTACAGTATGAAAAAATGTTATATTTCTACCCCCAGAGGTAATTTATATTCTTTCTGTGAGCCGTATACTCAGAGATTTTGGGAAACGGTTTATTTTTTAAAAAAACAAACTGCTAAGAATGCAAAAGTGGTTGTTTTTCCAGAAGGCATAGGAATCAATTTCCTTTCACAAAGAGATAATCCTTTGCGGTATCATACTTTTCTTCCTCCTATAATTAAAGTTGTTACGGAAGATAAGATAATAAATAGTTTAAACAAATATAAAATAGATTATATAATAATACTTTCTAGAGCTACATCTGAATATGGGTACCCCTTTTTTGGTATTCACTATGGGAAAAATATTTATCAGTGGATATTAAATAATTACAAGCTTATTAAGGTCTTTGGTCCTTACCCTTTTACTTCTTTAGAGTTTGGCGTTGCGATATTTAAGAGAAAATAAAATTTGTTATAATTGTAAGAGAAGAGAAAGGAGTAAAGATGATAAGAGTAGGTATAAGTGGTATTTGTGGAAAGATGGGAAGGAGAATTCTCAGCTTAAGTAATAAAGATAAGGATATTGAGATTGTTGTAGGGCTGGAAAAATCCGGTCATAAAGATGTAGGGAGTGTAATTGAAGGGGTAGAAGTGACAGATAAGTTGGTAGGATTAGAAAGGTGCGATTGTCTCATTGAATTCTCTACGCCTAGCGCTACTTTAGAACATCTTAAATATTTAGTCACATTAAAGAAACCAGCTGTAGTAGGAACGACAGGTTTTAGCGGCGATGGGATTAGTCAGATAAGTAAGATGGCAGAAAAGATTCCCATAGTATTTTCTCCTAATATGAGTATTGGGGTTAATTTGATTTTTCGTTTGGTACAAGAAGCAGCAAAAGTGTTAAAAGGATATAAAGTTTATATTGAAGAGGCGCATCACATCCATAAAAAAGATGCTCCTAGTGGAACGGCGAAGAAAATTGCTGACATTCTTAATCAAGAAGGATTTGGGATACGTTATGAGGATATTGTATCTATTCGGGAAGATGAGATTGTTGGTGACCATAGCATTATTTTTAAAAGCGATGTTGATGAGGTTGAACTTTCGCATTCTGCAAAGACACGCGATATTTTTGCACAAGGGGCGTTGCGAGCTGCAAAGTGGGTAGTAGGAAGGAGTGCAGGGCTTTATTCTATGAATGAGGTGCTTTTTGGAGAGCAATGATAAATAAATATTCAGGAGGTGCTTGATGGTTTTCGATTACTCTAAGCGTCTAAAGAGGTTGCCACCTTATCTTTTCGCTGATATAGATAGAACCAAGCAGATGTTACGTAAAAAAGGAGTAGAGTTTGTTGATTTAAGTATAGGTGACCCAGATATACTTGCTCCTACAAAAGTAAGTAACGTATTATATAACGCTACAAAGCTAAAAGAAAACCAGAAATATGCTCTTGATGCGGGAAAATTGTCTTTAAGAAAGGCGATAAAGCAGTGGATGTATAGAAGGTTTAAAGTTAAGTTAGATGTGAATAAAGAGATTTTGCCTCTTATAGGGTCGAAAGAGGGGCTTGTACATTTCCCTCTGAGTTTTGTTAACCCTGGAGAGTACGTAATTATTCCTTCTCCAGGGTATCCTGGTTATCGGGGGGCAGCAATTTTTGCAGGTGCACGGATTTATGAACTTCCTTTAAGAGAAAAGAATAAGTTCCTTCCTCAGTTAGAGAAAATACCTCTTAATGTGAGGAATAAAGCAAAATTGATCTATTTAAATTATCCTAATAACCCTACCACTTCTTTGGCACCTGGGGAGTTTCTTCTTGAACTTATAAGGTTCTGTACTAAATACGGTATCATTGTAGCTTATGATAACGCTTATTCAGAGATATATTTTGATAAAAAGCCTTTAAGTATTCTTGAAGTTAAAGGAGCAAAAGAAGTGGCAATAGAGTTTCATTCTTTTTCGAAGACATTTTGTATGACTGGTTTTCGTATTGGATGGGCATGTGGAAATGAGAATTTGATAAAAGGGCTCCTGAAAGCCAAAACTAACATAGACTCAGGTATTTTTGGTGCTCTCCAGGATGTTGGGGAATATGTACTCCTTAAGGAGAGTGAGTATATAAAACGGTTACGCCAGAAAATAAAAATACGCAGCGATGTATTTGTGAGTGGGCTTGTTGATGTTGGGTTTAAAAGAATATATGCAGAAAGCACTTTTTATGTATGGGCAAAGTTACCTCATGATATCTCTTCCATTTCCTTTTGTAAGGAACTTTTGAAAAGAGGTGTTGTGGCTACGCCTGGAGTAGGGTTTGGTCGGTACGGTGAAGGATTTGTTCGATTTGCACTAACGGTGGATGTGGATAAGCTTAAAAAGGCCCTTAAGATGCTTAAGCGTATAGAGATTAGCGAATAGCGGATAGTATATTAGGGTGTAGAAAGTAGGGTGTTGGGTGTAGGGTGGAGTAAATAGAGGATAGCGAACAGCGTATAGCGGTTAGTACGTGTGACGTGGTGACCATGTGACTTTGTGGGTTCTCTTTAGAGATGGCTGAGGTGTTCATAGGATTGGGTTCCAATCTGGGGGATAGAAAAAGTAATTTAGAGAGAGCCCTTGCGTATATTAATCACCATACAGATATAGAAATAATAAAAGTTTCTTCTTTTATTGAGACTACACCTGTTGGGGGTCCTCCTCAGGGCAATTATCTTAACGCGGTAGCGAAGTTAAAGACAGCGCTTTCTCCTGAAGAGTTGCTTGAATTTTTACAGGAGGTAGAGAGAAAACTGGGGAGAACAAGAACTGTAAGGTTTGGGCCACGGACGATTGATTTAGATATACTTTTATATGAAGATAAAAGAATTGATACACCTATGCTTAAGATTCCTCATCCTCGCATGTGGGAAAGAGAGTTTGTAATGAGACCTCTCTTAGAGATAGCACCGTATATAAACTCTAAGAAATTGATAGATTAAAGAGAAAAGTCCAGGAGATTCATTTATGATAGTTGCACGTAGCATTAGCAGAATACGTGGTATTATTCAACCGGTGAAGAGAAAAGGTAAGGTAATAGGGTTTGTCCCTACCATGGGGGCGCTTCATGAAGGGCATCTTTCTTTAGTTAGAGCGGCAAAAAAACAGACAGATTATGTAGTAGTAAGCATTTTTGTTAATCCTACACAGTTTGGACCTGGTGAGGATTTTCGCAAATATCCCCGTACATTTTCTCGTGACCGGAGGCTGTTAGAAAAAGAACGAGTGAATCTACTTTTTTATCCCAGCACAAAAACAATGTACACAGAGGATTTCTCCACATACGTAGAGGAGACCTCTTTAAGTAAATATCTCTGCGGGAAATCACGTCCCGGACATTTTAGAGGTGTATGTACAGTAGTAACTAAGCTTTTTAACATTATCCAGCCGGATGTTGCATATTTTGGCCAGAAGGATTATCAGCAGGCACAGATTATTAAGCGTATGGTAGGTGACCTTAACTTTCCTATACGTATAAAAGTTATGCCTATTGTGCGCCATAAAGATGGTTTGGCGATGAGTTCACGTAATCAGTATCTTAAAGGTAAAGAACGTAGCAATGCCGTTATTCTTTATAGAGCCCTTCTTAAGGGAAAGCAAATGATAAAAGATGGTATAAAAAATACTTCTTTTATAAGAAGAGAAATGGTAGCGTTTATAAAGAGGGCATACCCATCTTGTCGTATTGATTATGTTAGTATAGTTGACGCAGATACTTTAGAGGATGTTAGAACAGTAAGGAGGAGAGTTCTTATTGCGTTGGCGGTCTATATTGGAAGTGCTCGCCTGATTGATAATATGCTGGTTTCTGGGAAAAAGAGGAAGATAAATGATAGGCAGGAGAATTAAAGTTGGCATTGTGGGTTGCGGGGCTATAGGTTCGGAACTTGCACACTACATTTTAAAAGAACTTAAGCATTCGTATCATCTTATGGCACTTTGCGATAGAGAGGTAAATAAGGCGGAGTATCTTTCATCTTCTCTATCTTCGCCAGTAAAAATCTTATCAATAGAGAAGTTAATTAAGAGTTGCGATATGGTAATAGAAAGCGCTTCTATTAGTGCTGCACGTGATTTAATAATTCGTATGGCGCAAGCAAAAAAGGTGCTGGTGGTTTTAAGTGTGGGAGTTTTTGTTAAATATCCTCGTCTTCTATCTTCTCTTAAGAAGGGCAAACTTACTTTATATGTTCCTTCAGGTGCAATTGCTGCAGTAGACGGGATTTCTTCTTTGGCTCTTGAGAAGGTTAAGAGTCTTACGCTTGTCACCTCCAAACCCCCATCTTCTTTAAGGGGAATTCCATTCTTGGAAAGAAAAAAAATAGATGTATCCCGCATTAGACGTCCTATAAAAGTGTTTGAAGGTAATATTAAAAAAGCAATAAAGTATTTTCCCAAAAATATAAATGTTGCCGCGATTATCTTTCTTGCCTCACGTTTTAAGGGAATAAAAGTTGTAATAAAGGTTGACCCTTTCCTTAAAAGAAACACACACCGCATTGAAGTTAACGCTGCGGGGGGCAGATTGTATGTTGAGATAGAAAATTTCCTTTCATCTCTTAATCCCAAAACCAGTAGGATGGCAATACTTTCAACAAAAAATCTTCTTAAAAAGATTGTGAGCAGCATAAAGGTAGGCAGTTAGACATGGATTACATTTTCATTCAAGGGGCAAAGGAACACAATTTAAAAAACATTTCTCTTAAACTGCCTAAAAATAAGCTTATTGTCATTACAGGAGTTTCGGGCTCAGGAAAATCGTCTCTTGCGTTTGACACGCTTTATGCCGAGGGGCAACGTCGCTATGTGGAGAGTTTGTCTAGCTATGCCCGTCAGTTTTTGGACCAATTACAGAAGCCAAATGTAGAACATATTGAAGGGCTTTCTCCAGCCATTGCTATTGAGCAGCGTACCGCCGGAGGATCACCGCGGTCCATTGTCGCTACCCAGACAGAAATTTACGATTACCTGCGTCTTCTTTTTGCCCGCATTGGGGAGCCTCATTGTTATAGGTGTGGTCGTCGAGTAAAGAAGATTACTTCTGAGGAGATTATCAACGAGATAATGCAGATGCTTGAGGGTACAAGGATATTTATTCTCGCACCCATAGTAAGAGGGAAGAAAGGTCAGTATAGTGCGCTATTTGATCGTCTTTTTCAGGAAGGCTTTGTGAGGGTAAGGGTAGATGGAAGGATTTATGGTCTTGAGGAAGAGATTAAACTCAACAAGCAGAAGAGACATGACATTGATATTCTTGTGGACAGGGTTATAGTGAATAGAGAATTTGCACGCAGAATCGCTGATTCTGTGGAGGTAGCTCTGCGTTATGCTGATGGAATGGTTATTGTAAGGAATGAAGACAAAGGGGAGGAGAGGGTATTTAATACTGCTTTTAGGTGTGTTTCTTGCGGAATTTCTCTTGAAGAGCTGGAGCCACGGATGTTTTCTTTTAATTCTCCTTATGGAGCATGTCCTGCTTGTAATGGGCTGGGAACAAGGTTGGAGTTTGATCCTGATCTTGTGGTTTGGGACAAAAATAAAACTCTTCGTGAGGGCGCAATTGAACCATGGCGAAGAGGAAGCCGAGGTTACATAATGTACTACCGTAGTCTCCTGCGCGCTTTGGCAGACGAGATGGGATTTAGCATGGATATTCCTTTTAAGAAATTACCTCGTTATGTTCAAAATACGATTCTTTATGGCAACAGCAAAGTGTGGGTTTGGGATAAGCCATTTGAAGGAGTTATTCCCCATCTTATGCGTTTATTCCACCAGACAGATAGTCCTTATGTAAAAGAAGAGGTTACTCGTTTTATGTCTAAACTTCCGTGTCCGGAGTGCAGCGGGGCACGCCTAAGAAAGGAAAGTTTGTCTGTGTACATAAATAAGAAGTCAATATGGGATATAGTAAAGATGAGCATTGTAGAGGCATATGAGTTCTTTTCTTCTCTTAGGCTCAATTCGTACGAAGAAAAAATTGCTCATCATATATTGAAGGAGATAAAAAAACGCCTTTCTTTTTGTATAAGTGTGGGTATTCCTTATCTTACTCTTGACCGATTGAGTTCTACTCTTTCCGGAGGAGAAGCCCAGCGGATACGGCTTGCAACACAAGTGGGTTCTTCTTTGAGCGGTGTCATATATATTCTGGATGAGCCTACAGTGGGTCTTCATCCGTACGATGATGCAAAATTGGTTGATACCTTGAAGAAACTAAGAGATTTGGACAATACAGTGGTAGTAGTGGAACATGATGAATATGTGATTGAAAATAGTGATTGGATTGTGGATTTAGGGCCGGGCGCAGGAAATTACGGCGGTAGAGTGGTTTATTCAGGGCCAAAAGAAGGAATTTTAAAGACAAATTCCCTTACAGGTAAATACATTAAAGGCGAAGAGAAGATTGAGCTACCCAAGAGACGACGTAACTGGCGTAGCTCCTCTCGGTTGGTTATCCGCGGAGCAAAGGAACATAATTTAAAGAACATAGATGTTGAGATTCCTCTGGGGGTGTTTGTGTGTGTAACAGGTGTTTCCGGCTCAGGGAAGTCTACTCTGGTTAATGATATTCTCTATCGTGCTCTTGCTAAAGAATTGTATTCAGCACGGGAAAAACCCGGAGAACATAGTAGAATAGAAAATCTTCACTATATTGACAAGGTTATTATTGTGGATCAGACACCTATTGGCCGTACGCCACGTTCCAACCCTGCAACTTACACAGGAGTATTTACTTACATAAGAGATGTGTTTAGCAAGTTACCTCAAGCGAAGGCAAGAGGGTATAACCCTTCTCGTTTTAGTTTTAACGTTTCTGGCGGAAGATGTGAAGCGTGTAGGGGGGAGGGTACAAGGAAGATTGAAATGCACTTTCTTCCTGATGTATATGTTCCCTGTCAGGTATGCAAGGGAAAGAGATTTAATGAACAAACCTTGGCAATAAAATTCAAAGGGGCCTCAATATCCGATGTTTTAGATATGACTGTGGATAGAGCATATGAACTTTTTGAGAACTTTCCTCAGATAAGAGGAGTATTGCAGACACTTAAAGATGTGGGTTTAGGTTATATTTCTTTAGGGCAACCCGCTACAACCCTTTCTGGTGGAGAAGCTCAACGGATAAAGCTTGCTTCTCAGTTACGTAAACGGTCTACAGGTAAAACTCTTTATATTCTCGATGAGCCTACCACCGGTCTTCATTTTGATGATGTAAAGAAACTACTTTCCTGTCTACAGTGCTTGGTAGATAAGAAAAATACCGTTGTGGTTATTGAACATAATCTTGATGTGATAAAATGTTCCGATTATATAATCGACTTAGGTCCGGGAGGAGGAGAGGATGGAGGGTATATCGTTGCTAAAGGTTCACCAGAGGAAGTGGCAAGGGCAAAAGCTTCTTTAACGGGTAGATTTATTCGCAAGAAACTCAGTCAGTTCTTATGAGATACAAGTTAAACGTTGTTTCAGGAGCATTTTTTTTATGTTTTTTATCTGTCTGCGCACTTGCATTAGATAAAGAAGACGATATTTTTTATAAGGCAGTTGAATTGTATTCTCGTAGAGCCTATAAAGAAAGCATAAAGAGTTTTTATGATTTTATAGATGCTTATCCTTATTCCTTTAAGGTACCTTTGGCCAAGTTATATATTGCTAAATCTTTGTATTTTCAGGATAATTATCTTCAGGCAATAGGAATTATAAAATCAATTATTAATAATAGACATTATCAGAATGTTTATGACGAAGCATATTATTGGTTAGCTAAGACTTACTATGCCAACAAGGACTATGCGAACGCTCTTAATTATATAAAAAAAGTTATAAAATATTATCCTCAATCGTATTTTATATGGCAAAGTAAATATCTTCTTGCGCAGATTTACTTAAGATATAATAAAAAAAAGGAAGCACAGAGTATTCTTAAGAGCATTATTGAAATGTGTCCGGAAAGAGAAGTTATTGATAATGCTTATTCAGATTTGTTAGATGTATATTACAAGGATGAAGATTATAGGAATCTCGATACATTTGTCAGTCGATATTTGGATAAATACCGAGGGGAAAAGTTAGAAGACAGAATACATTTTTATCTTGCAGAGAGTCATTACAGAAAGAAGGAGTATGACAAAGCAATAAGGGAATATTCCATTGCTTTTAATATTACTGCCAATAGCAAGCTGAAAGATTTGATTCGTCAAAAGAGAGGTTTATCGTTTGTTGCTAAAGGGGATTTAGATAAGGCATTAAGAGATTTTTCTGGTATTTCTTCCCGAGAATACAAGCTTTTTTCTTACGGTGTATATTATCTTAAAGGTAGTCAACTGAACCTAAGTTTGGAGAATTTTAATAGATTGTTAGATGAATTTCCTTATAGTAAATACGCGCCATTAGCTTACCTTTATAAGGGAGATATTCTCTATCGCATGGGGAGAATTAAAGACGCATCCTTTATATACCGTCAGATTATAGGCAACAAGGATAAGAATTATTACAAAGATATAATAGGGGATGCTTATTATGGTTTAGGGTGGTGTTGTATTAAGGAAGGCAACTTTATGGGTGCAATAAATTCTTTTAAATATGCAATAAATAAGACAGATAGCCCTATTATACAAATAAGTTCCCGCATTCAAATAGCCGATTCTTATAAAAATAAAGGCAAGCTTGACGAAGCGGTAACGCAATATGAGAGTTTATTGGATGAATACCCGGATAATATATATGCTGATTATATTTATTTCCAGATAGGGATGATTATGATAGAAAAACATAATTGGGATGAAGCTTTGAAGATTTTTTCTGTGTTTAGGGACAAATTCCCTTCGTCTAAGTTGGTTCCAGATGTGGAGTATTACAAAGGCTTTGTCTATTTTTCCAAAGGTAATTTTAAGGAAGCGCAAGAAGCTTTCTTAAATTTCATTCAAAACTACCGCAATCATGGATTATTATGGAAAGCCTATTATATGTATGGAGAGACTTCCTTAGAAATGGGGCTATATAAGAAAGCTATAATCACTTTTAAAAAGGTTAGGAAAGCAGCAGAAGAAAGAGAGATAAAAGAGTTATCTTCAATAGGAATTATCCAATCATATTTTGAGCTTTCGGATTTCGAAAATAGCGAACAAGAGGCAAAACAGTTCTTGCGTTCTTTCTCAGATAGCCCCAAAATACCTTCCGTGTATTTATACTTAGGGAGAATTTATGAAGCAAAGAATGATTTTTCTAAAGCGGAGTATTTTTATGAACTTGTGAAAGAGGAGTATCCTGAGAGTACTGTTGTAAATGATGCGTTGTTTTCTCTCGGGGCACTTTATTTAAATAGGGGGTATTTAGACAAAGCACAATATTATCTCAGTATAGTTAAAAAAAGGAACTCTTTATTAGCTGATAAAGCAAGCTTATATCTGGGGGATATTTTTGTTCTTAAGGGAGAAAAGGAAGAAGCCTTAAAGATTTACCGAAGTTTATCTAAGATGGGAAGAATCAATAAAGAAGCATTGCTTAAGGAAGCATTTCTTCTTAAGGACATGAAGGAATATAGAGAAGCAAAAGAGGTTTTTAGAACAATAATAAACATGGGATATGATTCTTCAAATATAAGGCTTGCCTTGGGGTTTTGTTTGGAAAAACTTGATGAAGTAGAGGGAGCTATTGAAGAATATAAAAAAGTGGTCTATAATTCTACTATAGAGAGAGATAAGATAAAAGCGTATTTCCGATTAGCAAGAATATATGAGCGCAAGAAAAGATTTCTGGAGGCAAAGGAAATTTATAAGAACATAATTGCTACAGGATGTCCTGAAGCAAAGGTTGCCAAAGACAGGCTTGATAGTATAAATAACACCAGTAGGTATTAAAGGAGGGGCAATGACTGATTTAATAGTGAAGAGTTTACATTTTATTACTAAGGGCGGTTGGCTTATGTGGCCGTTACTTTTCTGTTCCGTTATATCTTTAGCTATCATCATTGAGAGATTTTTATTTTTCATCAGGCTTAAGAAATACAACAATCATAAGATAGCAAAAAACATTATAGATACTTTCTCGCAAAGGAAGATAAAAGAAGCAATAGATTTATGTAATAAGACCCCCTACTATTTAACAAATATTATTAAAGCTGGTATATACCGTTATAATTATTCGAAGGAAATTATAAAGGAGGCGATGGAGAATGCTTCCTTATATGAGATACCTAAATTAGAAAAAAATTTGAATTTTTTAAGCACATTAGCTCACGTTTCTCCTCTTATTGGGCTTTTAGGTACAGTGACAGGGTTGGTTAGGAGTTTTTATATTATTGAGCAGAAAGCATCGACTGCTGGTATGGTAAATCCTTCGGATATTGCAGGAGGTATATGGGAGGCACTTCTTACTACTGTAGCAGGATTGTGCATAGCAATCGTAAGTTATATTGCATACAATTATTTTGTTCATAAGGTAAACACCTATGTTTTGGAAGCAGAAAAAGCTTCTACGGCATTATTGGAGGTGATATTAGAAAAATAGCTTATGAGATTTAAGAGGCATATAAATATTGAGGCGGGTCTTAAACAATTGGAGATTACCCCTTTGATAGACTGTGTATTCCTTCTCTTAATTTTTTTTATGCTTACCTCTAATTTTGTAGCTTCCCGGGGTATTAATATAAAACTCCCTCGAGCTTCTGCGAGGGAGATAGTTAAAAATAGGATTGTTACAATTACTATCTCCTCAGAAGATATTATTTATTTAAATGGTAAGATATTTACACGTGGAGAGCTAGAGCGGTATTTAAGAAAGTTGCACCCTCCCTCTATATTTATAAAAGCAGATAGAGATTCTACTCTTGGAGCAGTGGTAGAAATATGGGATATATGTAAGCGGCTGGGAATTAATAAGATAGGTGTTGCTACAATACCAGGTAGTTAGTTTTATCATAAAAATATGGACAAAGTTTGGGGGTTGGTGGTAAAATTATTACAGAGATGATTACAGAAATTGGAATTGTTGCAGGGGAAATATGGAGCTTGTTAGAGAAGAAAGGGGATGTGTCTTTAAGAAATGTTGTAAAAATGATTGATAAACCCCGTGAGCTTATTCTTATGAGTATAGGATGGTTGGCAAGAGAAGGGCATATTGTATTGAAGAGGGAGGATAATGATTATAAGGTGTGCCTACGTTAGGAAAGGTGTGGCATTGGTTATAGTTATTGGAGTAATGCTGGCAATATTTTTTCTATGCTGGGGTGCTCTTTACTTAATGTCTCAACAGGCTAGAATCACAGAGCATAAAATTAAAAGGATGCGTGCTTATTATGCTGCAATGTCAGGAGTAGCTTACGCTTTTAACCAGTTAAGGCAAGGGAATGACCCTTCAGGATCTCCTGCTTTAAGCATTGGTAATGGTATTTATGGGTATCCTGCCGGCGGCTTAGGTGTTAATATCCAAGTAAATCCAGGAGCAGGTATCGCTGGTACAGACGAAATAAAAATTACAGTCAACTATTAAAATTTTCTCTTATATTCTTAATTCCCGCCATATAGAGTTAAGTTTTTATGACACATTCTTATTTTTTGGCTTTCAGGGATATCCAGTTAAGACTTTTAGAGCGCATATTTTCCCCCAACATATAGAGGTAGGAAAAATACACCACAATATATTTGATAATTATCAAATATTATAATAAATTATACTTGACATAAAGAAATAAAAATACTTAAATAAAATTGTATATAGATTATAGAAAATATAAATTATGAAAGAACCACGATTTTCTCGGTTAATGAGTATTGATGAGCTAGCCGATTATTTAGGCTTAAAGAAACAAACCATTTATAACTGGTTGCACCAGAAAAAGATTTCTGGCATTAAAATAGGAAAGGTTTGGCGTTTTGACCGCCGGGAAATAGAAAAATGGCTTAGAGATTGCAGCAAGAACAAATGAGCAAAGAAGTTTTGGGGATATATATAGGAGAGACCTTTGCTGCTGCGGTAAGATTGTCGGGCAAAAAGATAGTTGCTTCTTCTAAATGCAATGTGTCTTCTCTTGAGGAGGATATAGAGGGGGGGATTATTAAACGAGATGTCCTGTGGGAGGCATTGATAAATAAGGTTTTAAGGGAAGTGCAGGGAGATGCAACCGAAGCTTTTGTTTCTCTTGAAGATAAAGAATTTATCTATCGCTGTTTTGATATGCCTTTAATGAATAGAAAAGAAATAGAATCTGCAGTGAAATATGAGATAGAGAAATATATCCCTTTTAAGATAGAAGAGTTAAGCTGGAGTTACGATTATACAAAGATTGTTAAAGACAAAAAGATAAACTTATCTTTTGTGGGAATAAAAAAGATTGCCTTAGAAAGATATTTTTCCTTATTCAGGGGGACGAACATAAAGATATTAAATATGGAGCCTGCAGCCTTGGGGCTGATGAGAATAATTAGCTTTCTTAAATTTAAGAGAAAGAAAGCCAATTTTATTCTTCTCGATTTTTCCCCTTCTGCTTCTTATATAACTTTTTTCTATAATAATCTTCCTATTTTTAACAGATTATTAGGAAGTTACGATGAGAAGGGAAAAGATGCTGTAGGGAAAATGATAGATGAGGTTAGGATTTCTGTTCAATATTTCAGAAGAGAGTTTAAAAGTTATGCTTTAAATAAATTGTTTATTGTTGGCAGTAGAGAGTCAGAGGAGATGTTATCATCCATAAAGAAAGAGATAGATATTGATTCAGAGGTAATTGTCACTGATAAGATACTGAATATGAAGGGAGCAGGCATAGAACACCTTAAAGCCTATGGGGCTGCTGCTTCCTCTTTTATTCCTTTTAGATTCAAACTTTCTTTTATAGATAGAGAAAGAGGGGGGAGCAAAAAAGAGATTGTAGCCGCTGCACCTAACATTAATTATGTGTTTTTAGGGGGGTTAGTATTGATTGGTATTGTAGGGTGCATTTTTTTCTATTCCATTTTAAATAATAAGCTTTCTTTAAAGTCTTATGAGATTAAGAAAGAGATAGAAAAAATGCAACTGCCGCCAGGAGCAAAAGAGAAGAACATAGATTATTTTGAAAACAGTATACACGAGAAAGAAAACAAAGTAAACCAGCTAAAGAGTATTTTTGGGGAAATTAAGACAATAGGTCCCCTTTTAGAGGCTATTCCTGAGATTATTCCTAATGGGATGTGGTTTTCAGGATTTTCTTTCGAGAACGCTGATAAAAGTATGAAGTTGTCAATTACAGGGCATATATTTTTAGGCTCCAAAGAAGAAGAGGCGCGGACTCTTGACGATTTTATTTCCTCTCTTAAGGAAAATAAAAACATCCGTTTATATTTTTCTAAAGTTAACATTGTTTCTATCAGTAGAGAAAATGTGGAAGGTTATGATTGTCTAAAGTTTTCTGTTGAACTAGAGTAAAATGGCTGGATTGTTAAGATATATTAATATAATCCTTGGTACAGTTATTGTTATTGTTTTCTTGTTTATAGTAAGAGCAATTAATAATAATTACAAAAAAGAATACTCAGAGCTGGAGAAGAAGTTGGCTGAGGCGGAGAAGAGACAGGAAGATATTGCAAAGTTATCCCATTTGAATGAGGAACTTAAGAATCTAAGAGATAAGATATTCAAAGGAGATATTATTGGCTTCAAAAATATTATAGAGAAGGAAGCACTTACTAGAAACATTGAAATTCTCTCTTTTACGCCCAGAGAGGAAAAAGAGTATGAGGAATATAGAAAAGTAAAATTTGCTCTGCAGCTAAATTCAGACTACAATTCTCTTAAGGGGCTTGTTTCTAGCTTAGAATCTTTAGGTTGCGTAGAAGTAAAAAGGATACGTAAGGGCAGAGAAAGAAACAGGTATTATGTGGATATGATAGCGTTTTTAGAGAAATAATTATG
This sequence comes from uncultured Planctomycetia bacterium, assembly GCA_964455875.1. GTDB lineage: Bacteria > Omnitrophota > Gorgyraeia > Duberdicusellales > 4484-171 > CAZWON01. Next base: position 21,444 of record CAYVYZ010000012.1, read on the forward strand.
ATGGGGAAGGTATTATTCACTATTATGTGTATTACCGTGTTAAGTTATAAAGCGTGGTCTGAGGATAACTTAAAGGAGGATTCCTTTAAGAAGGATCCTTTCAAGCCCCCTTTTGTAAAAGAGGAAGGAGGTTATAGGCCTTCTTCTCTTTCTGTTAAGAAGATAGAGGGGCACCCTCGAGATTTAGAGGTGGAAGTAAAGGGTATCATCGTAGGCGGTAAGCTTAAACAGGCGATAATTGATGGTGAGTTGTATGAAGAAGGAGATGTCCTTAAGAATATAGACGCAAAGATAGTAAAAATAGATAAAGAAAGAGTTTCTATTATGTTTGAAGGGGTGTTATATGAGAAATCTGTGGAGAAATAGAGAAAGTGTTAAGGAGGTAGAAAAATGAGATATATTATATTGTTGTTGATATTTATACTTTCGGCTCCTTTAGGTTTTTGTTTAGATTATGAGATTGATAATATCTACGGGGAGTACCTTATCTCAGGTACAAAAAATAATATTTCTATGGACTTAAAAGACGTTCCCTTAATTGAAGTTCTAAAAGCTCTTTCAAAACAAAGTGGGCTTAATTTTGTATCCACAGAGGCAGTGCGTGACAGAAGGATAACTCTTTACTTTAATAATGTACCTTTAAAAGATGCGATGGATATCATTTTTGAAGCCAATGGTTTAACCTATGATTATTTTCCCAAGGCAAAGATTTTTGTTGTAAAAGAGATGGGCAAACCAGACATTGAGTTAAAAACAAAAGTATATACTTTAAAATATGTAAGATTATCTTCCTCTCGCTTTCAACAGGAAGTTGATGACTTATTAGCTAGCGGAGAGGAAGAAGGTAGTTCTGGTTCTGGGAGCACAGAAACCGAAGATATAAGAAGTGTTGTAGAGGGTGTTTTAAGTGATAATGGCAAAGTGGTAGAAGATACTTATACTAATTCTTTAGTGGTTGTAGATGTTCCTTCTCAGTTTCCTATAATAGATAAGGTTATTAGCCAGTTAGATAGGCCACAGCCAAAAGTAATGATTGAAGTTGAGATGTTAGATGTTTCAAAGCATTTGATAGACCAATTAGGCATAGACTATGCGAATGGACTTACTTTTACTTTCACAGGAGGGTCTTATAGCACCTCGTTTCCTTTTAGTAAGGATTTCTGGAGAGCCCATTCTACCGATGATGTTGCGTATGAGGCTATACCTTCTACCATGAATTTTAATTCTTTAACAGCAATGCTTAAGTTTTTCTCTAAAGATACCTCCACGCGGTTTCTTGCACGGCCCAAGATTTTAACATTGTCTAATGAAACAGCCGAGGTTAATTTAACTACCAATGCTGCTGTTGGGGTTACTACCACTACTACTGACCAGGGTACCACCCAGGAAGTAGAAAGAATGGATATCGGCACAAAATTGCGGGTTACACCCCACGTTAACCCCCTTACAAAAGAGATTACAATGGTAGTAGAGATATATAATAGAGAGGCAAAAGATAGTGGATTAAGCATAGAAGGCTTAACTACAGGTAACTTAAAAGATCCTGAGGAAAGGGGCACAAAGTCAGTAGTTCGCCTTAAGGATGGAGAAACTCTTCTTATTGGAGGGTTGATTAGAAAAGACAAAACAAATACCTTTGAGAAAGTTCCTTTTTTAGGAGATTTACCCTTGGTAGGTTCTATGTTTAGATACAAAAATAAAGATAGTGAAGAGAGGGAGTTGTTGGTGTTTTTAACGCCTCATATTGTTTATGATTCAGAGGGAGTAATCTCTTTATCTAAATTAGATAAATCCAGAGAGCAGAGTTTTTATTCCCGCCGTAATACAATTAGTAAGGCTTTAGATAACTTCTCTAAGAGGTAATATTATGCCAGTTCACAAAAGGTTAGGCGAGATTCTTCTTTCTGAGGGGATGGTCACTAAGGAGCAGGTCGAAGAAGCCATTTCTCTTCAAAAAAAAGAGGGGGGACGTCTTGGAGAATTATTGATTAAATTGGGATATATAGATGAAGAGCAGATAGCGTATGCTTTAAGCAAACAGTTATCCATCCCTCATATTAGCTTATCTTCAGGGAGACTAAAACCAGATGATGACCCAGAGCTAAAAAATATTATTCCTTATGAATTCGCTATAAGAAATCTTGTTTTGCCATTATCTCGCAATTTGGGTGTGATTACGGTTGCTATCTTTGATCCTCTTGATTTGATACTTCTGGATAATCTGAAAAAATTGACGGGTTGTGAGATTAACCCTGTTATTAGTACAAAGAGCGATATTGTAAGTGCAATCGAAAATTTTTATGGAAAAGAGAAAGCTTTTCAGAAAGCGATAGAAGATTCTTATAAAAAAACAGACGACACTCAAATTGTAGAGGATACTTCAAGTATCGAACTTAGCCTGGATAAACTTATTGCTAAAACCGAAGAGGCACCAGTAGTTAAACTTGTTGATTTGATTATAAGGCAGGCTATAGAGGAGAATGCTTCTGATATTCATATTGAACCTCAGCGTGATAAGTTGAGTTTAAGATATAGAGTGGATGGTGTTCTTTATGAAGTACCTCCTCCTTCTCGTTCTCTTCAGTTAGCTTTGATATCTAGGATAAAGATTCTTTCAAAAATGAATATTGCTGAAAAACGTCTTCCCCAGGATGGAGGGTTTATGGTAAAGATAAAGGACAGACTTATTGATTTGCGTGTTTCAACAATTCCTACCATTTATGGGGAAAAAGTAGTTATAAGGATACTTGATAAATCAAGAGTTCCTTTAGCACTGGAAAAATTGGGATTTTTGCCTCAGGAGTTAGAGTTTATTAAGAAGGGGATATCTTTTTCATATGGGTTGGTTTTTCTTACCGGCCCTACAGGTAGTGGTAAGTCTACCACTTTATACGCCGCTTTAAATGAGCTTAATGATAGCTCGCGGAATATTATCACTATTGAAGACCCTGTAGAGTATCGCCTTGATGGAATTAATCAGGTTCAGGTAAAGCCAGAGATAGGGCTTACCTTTGGTAATGTTTTGAGGAGTTTCTTGCGCCAGGACCCTGATATAATCCTTGTAGGAGAGGTAAGAGACTTAGAAACCGCTGAGATGTGTGTAAGGGCAGCTCTTACCGGTCACCTTGTGCTTTCTACCCTCCATACTAACAACGCCAGCGGAGCAATTGTCAGGCTGGTAGATATGGGAATTCCTAATTACCTTGTTGCTTCCTCAGTACGTTTAATAGTAGCCCAGAGATTAGTGAGGAAGTTGTGTTCTTCCTGTAAGGAGCCTTATGAGGTTAAGAGTATACAGATTCCTTCAGAAGTTACTTTAAGTACTTCTTTAATATACAAAGCCAAAGGATGCAAACAGTGTAATTTTGTAGGATTTAAAGGAAGAATGGTTATAGCAGAGGTTATTTTAGTTGATGAGGAGATTAGAGATGCGGTATATAAGAATTTTAACCCCAGTCAGATATTAGAGATTGCCAAAAAGAAAGGAACATTGACTTTGCTGGAAAGTGGCCTTAAAAGAGTTGAAGAAGGGTTAACCGCGTTAGAAGAAGTTTTATCAATTGCAGTCTATTAGTTTAGAGTAATAAAGATGACTTTATATAGATATATTGCTAAAGGAAAAGATGGTAGAACCATAAAGGAAGTTGCTGATGCCGGTACCAAAGAAGAACTTATCAATAGTCTTAGAGCCAAAGACTTATTTATCCTTTCTGTTGTTGACTTGGAGAAAGAGAAAGCCGAAGGCTTAGCAGGGAAGTTTTCTCTTTTTAAAAGACACAGAAAACACGGCGGAATAAAAGCTTTAGATATGTGTTATCTTGCCCGCAATCTTTCTATTACTCTTTCTTCAGGGGTCCCTCTTCTGAGAAGTTTAGAGATTATTAGCACACAGGTAGAAAGTTTGGGCCTTTCTCGTATTCTGGACAATGTCAAAGAAGATATAAGAAAAGGGTTGTCTTTAAGCGAATCAATAGAAAAGTATCCCCGTGTTTTTTCCTCCCTCTGGAAAGGAATTATAGAGGTTGGAGAAGCTTCGGGTAACCTTCCTTTTGTTTTAGATAAGTTAGCGAATTATTTAGAGATGAGGGTAGAGTTTGAGAGAAAAATTAAAAGTGCCCTCATTTATCCTACGATAGTGTGTGGCTTTGGTTTTCTTGCGGTTACTGTATTCTTTAAATTCGTCCTTCCCAGGTTCACCACTATTTTTAAACAGTTTGATATTGAACTGCCTTTTCTTACTAAGATTCTTGTGGATATAAGCAATCTTTTTAATCACTATTTTCTCATTATAATAGGGGGTATAGTAGTTCTTATTGTTGTGTTTTTTCAACTAAAAAAAAGAAGTTTTGGCAAAAAGTTTATTGACAGGGTAAACCTAATGCTGCCTTTAATCGGTGATTTTATTCATCTTGTTAGTGCAGAAAGGTTTGCATCTACAATGTATATACTTCTTGAAAGTGGTGTACCCATTATTTATACCTTGGAAGTTATTGGTAAAAGTATCGGTAACGTAGTATTAGAGAATGCAATCTTTCTTATCAGGGATAATGTTAAGAAAGGAAGAAATCTTTCTCAGGAAATTGCGAGAGTAGGAATCTTTCCTCCTTTGATATCAGAGATAGCAAAGATTGGCGAAGAAACTGGAAATATGCCTGAGATGTTCAGGAAATTGTCTGAACATTACCGTAAGGAACTCAATACCAAGATGGGACGCATCATAGCTCTTTTTGAACCTTTGATAATTATGCTTTTAGGTATAGGGATCGGCACAATTGTCATTGCGCTTTTTCTTCCTATCTTTAAGCTGTCAACTTTAGGTAGTTAATATTTTAAAGCCTTCCTTTTCTAAAATTTATTCGTAGAGATAAGTGGTTGGTAGATATAAATTAGTTTTGTTGGTAATTAGAAATAGATTAAAGAATGAACAGTGGATATTTAGTTATTGAATGTGTTATGGGTAATTCAACCTTTGATGTAAACTATGTATTTTTTAAAGTTTACCAGCCATAATAAGTGCACCGGTCAAAAAAAATAGAGCCGAGCTTATATAGCGGACGAAGCGGGGATTGAGAAAACGGTTTAATAAATTGCCTACCAATAAGGCGATAACGGTAGATATAAGAAAAGCGGTCATTGCCCCTAAAAATATGGCAGGTTTACTTTTGTTCTTTAATGAAAGGGAGACCACTGCTATTTCTGTTTTATCAAAGATTTCTGCAAAAAATACCAATACGAAAGTGTTAAGGAATAGCTTTAAATCCACGTTTACCCCCTTTTTTCTTGCGTTCAATATAATTACATATGTGCAATACTGCTGCCGGCGTTACTCCGCTTATTTTTAATGCTTCGTCTAGATTTTTAGGTTTAAATTTCGATAATTTATCTTTAATCTCTTTCGACAAAGATGGAATAAGGTTGAAATTTATATCAGCAGGGATTCTGATCTTTTTAAAACTATCAAAAATCTTTAAAGACTGTTCTTCTCGCTTAAGAAACCCTTCGTATTTTATCAAAATTTCCACTTCTCTTTCTACTAAAGTATCCTTAATGGGTTGATTAACATAACTAACAAAATCTTTATATGACGTCTTTGGCATTTTAATAACATCATAGAGTGTTTGCTTTTTCCCCTCGAATAAAATCTTAGTGGCCTTAAGTTTTCGTATTTCTTTAGTTATCTGCTCATTTTTCTTTACTATAGCCTCATAAGCTTCCTTGCTTATCAATCCTAAAGAGTGTGCATACTTGCCAAGGCGTAGGTCAGCGTTTGATTCGCGTATGGACAATCTTAGCTCTGAACGAGAAGTGAACATTCTATAAGGTTCATCAGTTCCTTTAGTAACTAAATCGTCTATTAGCACGCCTATGAAGGAAGTTTCTCTGTTAAGAATAAAGGGTTTTTCTTTTTTAACTTTTAAAGCGGCATTAATGCCGGCAATAATTCCTTGAGCAGCTGCTTCTTCGTATCCTGTTGTGCCATTGACTTGACCAGCAAAAAAAAGACCTTCTATTATTTTTGATTCTAAAGTATGATAGAGCTGTCGGCTGTCAATTAGTCCATGTTCTATACCGTATCCTGGTCGTAAGATCTTAGCGTTTTCTAAGCCCTCAATTGTATGTATGAATTTAATCTGAACGTCGAAAGGTAAAGAAGTAGAAATACCATTGGGGTAGATTTCTATTGATTCCCATCCTTCTGGTTCGATAAAAATCTGATGCCTATCTTTATGGGAGAACTTAACAATCTTATCTTCTAAGGAAGGACAATACCTTACCCCTTGGGCTTTTATCTTTCCTGTATAAAGAGGAGAACGGTCCATATTATTTATTATTATTTTATGTGTCCGCTTGTTAGTATATGTAATGAAACAGCTGAGCTGGCAGGAAGGTACAGAATCATTAGAGAAAGAGAAAGGTTCCACATCATATTCGGGAGATTGCTCTATCATTTTGGAGAAGTCAATTGTTCTTTTGTCAAGACGTGCACATGTTCCTGTCTTAAAGTGTTTTACTTTGAATCCTAATTTCTTAATGCTTTCGAATAAGCTGTCACTTGAAGGCTCATATAGGCGTCCTCCCGAAAAGCTTTTAAGCCCAATGTGGATTTTACCTTTTAGAAAAGTTCCTGCACATATAATTACTGCTTTTGATGCAAAAATTTCTCCAAAATTAGTCTCTATACCCACGACCTTTTTACCTTTGATGAGAATTCTGGCTACTTCTGTCTCTAAAATATCTATGTTTCCTTCTTTTTCCAAAAAATCCCTTGCTACTTTTGGGTAAAGAAATCTATCCACTTGTGCTCGTGTTGCCCATACAGCCTTGCCCTTACTTTTATTAAGACGGCGGTAACTTACAGCACACCTGTCAGCAATTTTAGCAATGAGTCCCCCTAAGGCATCGACTTCTTTTACCAGGTGTCCTTTAGATATCCCCCCTATAGCTGGATTACAGGAAAGTTTCCCTACCGCGTCAATATCTAAGGTAGCTAAAAGGACTCTTGTTCCTAGTTTTGCCGCAGAAAAGCTTGCTTCTATGCCTGCATGGCCTCCACCAGCAACAATAACGTCATATTTCATCATTATTAAGAGTGTTATATGTATACTTTATTTTATATGAGAGAATATTGAATGAAGCCTCCTGTGGAAATAGTTATTATTGTCATACAAAAAACATCACACCTTTCGACCACACCTTTCGACTTAGTTTTTCTATATGATATATTTGTTGCGTATATATATTAAATTCTTATTCTCCTTTAGTTTTATTCTCTTCTATATTCAGATAATCGCCTATATAAGAAGCAAATCTATCTGTAGCGCCATAAGGAGAGAGCTTTTCCTGGATTTTTTTGAGTTTATTTGAGATTTCTTGATAACAATAATCGTTGCCCAGATAGTAAAGTACTCGTTTAGAAATACTGGAGGGGGTAGCATTATTTTGCAGGAACTCGTCAATGATTTTCTCTTGGGCAAGAATGTTTACCATGCCAATGTGTTCTGTTTTTACCATTCGTTTTAAGATTTGCCAGCTTATAGGACTTAACTTATATATAATTATATAAGGAACCCCCATAATAGCAATCTCGACAGTGGCGGTTCCTGAAGAGGTGACAATAAATTTTGATTCTCCAATCGCTCTGTAAGAATGGGGTTCTAAAGGCATTTTTGAATACCTGTGGTAGAATGTTTCGGTAATATTCTCTGTCTTAATGATGCGATAGCTGTAACCAGAAATATTTCTTCTTATTATTTCCTTTGTTTTTTCCATTATGGGAAGGTGATATTTTATCTCATTCTTTCTTGATCCGGGCATAAAAGAGATTATGTTTTTCTTAACTGGTATGTTTTGTTCTTTTATTATTTCAAGAAGAGGATGGCCGAAATACAAAGCATCTATGCCATTTTGTTTATAGAATTCCTTTTCGAAACGAAAAATCACTACCATCTTATCCACATACTGCTTTATAATCTCTATTCTTTTTGTTCTCCAAGCCCACAGTTGGGGGCTTATATAGTAAAACACAGGGATACGGCGATTAATCTTTTTTGCAAGGCGAAGGTTAAAATCAGGAAAGTCAATAAGTATTATAAGATGTGGTTTTATTCTTTGTATTTCTCTATAAGCTTGGTTAAGTATACAGATGAGATTTTTTAATGAGAAGAGGACCTCGTAAATTCCTGAAACAGAGTGGGAGATAAGATTTACGAGTTGCAGAGAATACTGCGCAAGGTGCCAGCCTCCAAAAGAGTATATTTCCAGATTGCCATACTTATCCTTTAGTTTCTTGCACAAGTATCCTCCGTAGAGATCCCCTGATTTATCACCTGCAACGATAAATATTTTTTTCATTATTCTAAGATAATGCTTTCTGAATCTTTAGCGATAGCGAAAGTGCATCTTTTGCTTTTTTAGCATAACTTAAGGTAAAACGTTTCTCTTTGATATGTCTTATAAATTCACAGATTTCTTTCTCTAGAGGCTCTTCTTTATTTATAGGGAGAAGGGAGGCAATAATTCTTTTTCTAATTTTCTGGTAAACTTCTACTTTCTGCTGGGCATAGTCCAAAGATATATAGCGATTTCTCATAAAAATTCTTATTTTTCTCTCCTTTTTTCGAGATATTCGGGAAGAGGTGATATTGGCAACACAGCCTTTCTTAAAGATAATGCGTGCGTTGGCTATGTCTTCCGTAGGAGATAGTACTTTTACTCCTTTTGCTTCAACTTTCTTTATCTTGTCTTTAACAAGGTCCAGAATAATATCAAGGTCATGAATCATCAAGTCTAAGACTACACTTATATCTAAAGACCGATGTGGATAGGGGCTTAAACGGTGGCATTCAATAAATTTAGGGTTTTTCACCATTTTTTTTATTGCGATATAGGCATTATTATACCGTTCTACATGGCCAGCAAAAAGAAGAGTTTTGTATCGTTCAGAAAACATAATAAGTTTTTGTGCTTCCTCTGTAGTAGTAGTAAGAGGCTTTTCTACAAGAACAGGAATCTTGGATTTTAAAAAGAAAGAAGCAATTTTATAATGTAGTAGAGTAGGCGTAGCAATACTTACAAGGTCAACTTTTCCTTTTAAGTCTTTGTAGTCTTTATAAAATTCTTCTTGGAATTCATTTTTTATTTTTATATTTGTATCTACCAGGTATATCTTACCTATCTCTTTGAGCTGTCTATAGATACGGTAATGAATCTTTCCCATATTACCTAATCCTATAACACCGACGTTAAATTTCATACAACAATATTATCAAATACCTTGTTAAAAGTCAATCAATGTGGTAAAATCCTCACTATCTCTGGTTATTGTCATAGTGGTAGTTTATAGTTTAGAATAAATTTTATGAAAGATTATTTTAAATTATTAAAATTCGTTAAGCCTCATATAGGTATACTTGCAGCCGCTTCTTTTTGTATGCTTGCCTCAACTGTTTTTAGCGGTGTATCTTTAGGTATGATTGTGCCTCTAAGTGACAGGGTGTTGACCGATAAAAAGATAATTATTCCTGCTAATCTCCCTCCTTTTATTGAACACATTATTAATAAACTTAATAGTTTAGAGCCATTTTATGTATTAAAAATGATGGCAGTGTTTATGATTATTCTATTCTTTCTTAAGGGTATATTCTTCTTTTTACAAAACTATCTTATGAATATCGTAGGGCAGCGGTGTGTTAGAGATGTGAGAAATTCTATCTATAAGAAGTTCCAAGAGTTATCTTTAGATTTTTATAGCAGAAAAAGGGCAGGAGAGTTAATTTCGCGTATAACCAACGATGTTGGTCTTATAACACATGCTATAAGTTATGGTTTGACAGATTTGATTTACCAATCAATGCAGATAATGCTTTTTACCTTTCTTGTATTTTATATATACTGGAAGATGGCACTGATTTCTTTTATAGTCTTTCCTTTGATTATTTTCCCTGTAGTTCGGCTGGGAAAGAGAATTAAAAAATTTTCTGTTTATACTCAAAGAAAGATGGCAGACCTTAATTCTCATTTAGCAGAGACAATTCAAGGGGTGTATGCAGTAAAAGTTTTTGGACGCGAGGAGTATGAATACAATCGTTTTAAAGAAGTTAACCAACACTATTATAAATTTATTTTAAAGTCGATTAAGAGAATGATAGTGCTTTCTCCTTTAACAGAGTTTATCGGAGCATTGGGGGCGATAGTGATTCTTCTTACAGCAGGAAGAGATGTTATAGAGGGGAGAATTTCTTTTGGTGTCTTTGGGTTATTCTTAGGGTCTCTTATGTCAATGATAAGACCATTTAAGAAACTGTCAGGAGTTTATTCAATAAATCAACAGGCATTAGCCGCTTCAAAAAGAATATATGAAATTCTCGAAGAGGAGCCTGCTATAACTGAACACAGGGACGCAGTAGTCAAAAATGATTTTGTAAGAGACATAGTTTTTGAAGATGTATGGTTTAAATATGAAAAGGGAGAAAGTTTTGTGCTAAGCAATATAAATCTTAAAGTTAATAAAAAAGAGGTTTTAGCTATAGTGGGGCATTCTGGAGCAGGTAAGTCTACGCTGGTTAATCTTATTCCCCGATTATACGACCCTACAAAAGGGAGGGTTTTAATCGATGGGATAGACCTAAGAGATGTCACTTTAAAATCTCTTAGAGGTATGATTTCTGTCGTTTCTCAGGAGATGATAATTTTTAATAGCAGTGTGAAGGATAATATTGCTTATGGAAAAGAAGGTGCTTCTTTTGAAGAAATAGTTGCTGCTGCAAAACAGGCTTTTGCCTATGATTTTATACAGAAACTTCCTTCGGGTTTTGACACTATAGTTGGAGATAGAGGTTTTAGGCTCTCGGGAGGAGAAAAACAGAGAATAGCAATTGCCCGGGCATTCTTAAAGAATTCTCCCATTCTTATTTTAGATGAAGCTACAAGCCACTTGGATTCTGAGTCAGAGCGTCTTATTCAAGAAGCTTTTTATCGTCTTATGCAAGGAAAGACGGTTTTTGTTATAGCTCATCGCCTTTCTACTGTTCAACACGCTACAAGAATAGTAGTAATGGATAAAGGAAGGATTGTAGAGGAGGGCACTCACGATGAGCTGTTTAAGCTGGGAAAGGTATATAAGAGGCTTTACCAATTGCAGTTTAATGTTTAGGGTATTATAAAAATAATTTGTTGAAAGTGTAGAGAGTTGTGGTATACTTTTATTCTTCAAAAGAAAGGCCAGTTTATATTGTTAAGAAGGAAGATTTTAGCCACATTGTCAACAATGGTAGGTTAAAAGAAGGAGGGTTATGGCTTTAGCTGGTATTGTGAGGGACTTGCTGGAAAATGGGGTTCATTTTGGACATTTAAGTAAGCATTGGAATCCCAAGATGAAGCAGTTTATCTTTGGTAAGAAAAAAAATATATATATTATTGACCTGGAGAAGACTGCCCAGAAAATGGAGGAAGCCAAAGATTTTGTAAGGAAAGTTGCTTCTGGTGGAGGGAAAATTCTATTTGTAGCCACAAAAAAACAGCTTAAGGATGTAGTTGAGAAGCTTGCTTTATCCTGCGGTATGCCTTATATTGTAGAAAGGTGGATAGGAGGATTCCTTACGAATTTTTCTACCATCAAAACAAGAATTAACAAATATATCGAGCTTAAGGAAACTCAAGAAAAGGGAGGTTTTGAGAAAGTATCTAACAAAGAAATGTTAAGGATCAAGAGGGAACTTGAGAAGATGGAGAAGAATTACCGAGGGGTAGTGTCTTTAGAGAGATTACCAGAATGTATATATATTGTTGACCCTAAGAGAGAGGTAGCAGCTGTAAGAGAAGCGCGAAAACTTAATATTCCTATAGTGGCTCTTGTCGATACTGATTCTGACCCGGAGGTTATAGATTATCCTATCCCCGGAAATGATGATGCTATAAAGTCAGTTAATTACATAACAAGTTGTATTGTAGAGGCTATAACAGAGGGAATGGAGAATAAAACTACTGGAGGGGAAGATAAAGATAGTATTAAAGAAAGTGGTAGTGAAGAAAAGACAAACAAGAGTTCCGGGGAATCAACGTAAGGAGGAGAGATGACAGAATTAGAGAAGATTAAGAAGTTAAGAGAAATAACCTCTTTGGGGATAGTGGATTGTAAGAAAGCTTTGCAGGAAAGTAAAGGAGATTTTGACAGTGCACTTAACTTGCTTAAGAAAAAGGGAATTGAAGTGATAGAGAAGAAAAAGGGACGTAAAACAAGCCAGGGATTGATAGATTCCTACATACATTTTGGAGGGAATCTTGGTGTGCTTGTAGAGGTTAATTGTGAGACGGATTTTGTTGCACGCACCGATGTCTTTAAGTCTTTCGTTAAAGATGTAGCTATACAAATTGCTGCCAGTAATCCGAAGTACGTTTCGCGAGATGACATTCCTAAAGAGGAACTTACTGAAGTTTCTGATATTGATGAATACGTAAAGGAGAATTGTCTTTTAGAACAGGTTTTTGTCAAAGATAACTCCAAAACGGTTGGTGAGTATCTAAGAGAGATTGTTTCGCAGACAGGGGAAAATGTTGTAATAAAAAGGTTTGTAAGATTTTCTTTAGACGATGCGGTCTAAATACAAACGTATAGTTCTTAAGTTAAGTGGAGAAGCTTTCTTAGGCAGAGAGCCTCATGGTATAGATACTTCTGTATGTGCGCATTTGGCAAAACAGATTAAAGAAGTAGTTTCGCTTAAAGTTGAAGTTGCTATTGTCGTAGGGGGAGGTAATATTTTTCGAGGAGCACCGCGTTCGCGGGAATTTGAAATGGAAAGAACCGTTGCTGATTATATGGGTATGCTTGCTACTGTATTAAATGGATTGGCATTTCAGAATGCCCTTGAGAACAAAGGGGTTCCTACCAGAGTAATGACAGCAATCCAGATGCATCAGATAGCAGAGCCATACATAAGAAGGAGGGCAATACGCCATTTAGAAAAAAAACGTGTAGTTATATTTGTTGCGGGTACGGGCAATCCTTATTTTACTACAGATACAGCAGCTGCCCTAAGAAGTATTGAGATTAATGCTGATGTTTTGCTGAAAGCCACAAAGGTAGAAGGTATATACTCACAAGACCCTTTTAAAAGTAAAAAAGCTAAGATGTTTAAGAGGCTTAGCTACATGGATATTATAAAAAAAGAGCTTAAAATTATGGATTCTACAGCTGTTACATTATGTATGGAGAATAAACTACCGATAATTGTTTTTAATTTCATGAAGAAGGACAATCTTAAAAATATTATTTTGGGCAAACGAATAGGGACAATTGTGAGGTAGGAGGAGCGATGATTGTAAAGAATTTTCTTAAAGACATCGAGGCATCAATGAGAAAAGCTATAGAGGCAACAAAGAGGGAGTTTGGAGAGTTACGTTCTGGTAGAGCTAATCCTAAAATGGTTGAAGGAATCAGAGTTAACTACTATGGTACCCCCACTCTTCTTAAAGACATTTCTACCATAAGTGTTCCTGAGGCAAGACTTTTGGTTATTAACCCGTGGGATCCTAATGCCATCAAGGAAATAGAGAAGGCTATTTTACAGTCTGATTTAGGAATAACTCCTATAGTTGATGGTAAAATAATTCGTCTTGTAGTTCCTCCTCTTTCTGAAGAGAGAAGGCTTGAGCTTATAAAATTAGTAAAGAAAATCGCTGAAGAAGGAAAGATATCTATAAGAACAATAAGAAGAGATGCTAAAGAGGAAATAAGGAGGATGGAGAAGGACAAAAAGATTTCAGAAGATGATAGGTATAGAGGAGAGGAAGAACTCCAGAAGCTTACCGATAGATATATTAAAGAAATAGACCATATTCTTGAAGAGAAAGAGAAGGAATTAAAGGAATTCTAAGAGCCGCTAGCTCATCAGGTAGAGCACCGGCCTTTTAAGCCGGGAGTGCCGAGTTCGAGCCTCGGGCGGCTCACGTTTAATAATTTTAGTGTAAAAATCCAAAACTCGTTATTTGAAAAACATATTTATCGGGAAGTAAAAAGCATAATTTAATTTTCTACGCCTGTATTAGCAAGCCAAAAGTTAGTTCATCTATTTAAGTATTGTTGCGCTGGCTGGGAGGATAATAACAAACGTGGCGGAATTTGTTATATGTGGCCGCCGCGGTGGCGGAACTGGCAGACGCGCATGGCTTAGGACCATGTCCCTTAAGGGGTGGGAGTTCAATTCTCCCCCGCGGCATATGAAAAACAGGCAAGGGTAGACAGAGATTTCGGGGGGAGCACAGTTTTGTATTGAGTAGTGAGGAGTATTGGGGAATACATAGTTATTTTGATATAAGAGTTTCTTTGAAAATTTTTAGGTGCTGCTAAAAGAGGTATAAACGATTATATGGAGAGCTACTTTAAGGAACATTCTTAGGAGAGTTAGTTTCTGAGTGTTGTGTTTGCGAGGGTAGCTCAATTGGAAGAGCACCACGTTGCCAACGTGGTGGTTGCGGGTT
>CAYVYZ010000013.1:0-35818 GCA_964455875.1 uncultured Planctomycetia bacterium
TAAAGTCGAATAGTTTTCACAAGCGCTTTTCTGTATATAAGAAAGACATAGCTGCTGCCCTAAAAGGAGGTTCTGCTATTTTATGTTTACCTACAGTTGAACATGTCGAAAGGGTTTATCGGGATATTGATGGTGATTTTAAGAAGAAAATGGTTGTTATACATAGCTATCAGCGGCAAAAAGAGCATTATTACAACTGGCTTCGCATAAAGAGAGGCAATGTATTTATTATAAGTACACGGTTGGGGCTATTTTATTATCCTATAGACCTCAACTTAATAGTAGTAGAGGAGGAAGATAGTCATTATTATTTTAACCCTGAAAGACCGTATTATCAGCTGATTGATGTAGCTAAGATATTAGCTAGCTTAAAGAACATCAACCTTATATTAAGTGGTGATTACCCAAGAATTTCTACTTACAAAGAATACAAAGATAAGAAAATATTTCTTATAGAAGATAGTGACGAGAAGAAGAATTTAAAGGTTTTACATTTTAGTAACTTTTATAAAGGAAAGAAGAGGATCTTTACGCCTTTTACTGTGGAACTAATAAGAAAAAGCCTTGAGGAAAAGAAGAAAATACTTATTCTGTGGAATAAAAATGATTTCTGTTCATTTCTTAAATGCAGCAACTGTGGATATATACCTATGTGTTTAAGGTGCTCGAGCCATTTGAGAATATCTCTTGATGAGAACAAAGGTATCTGTTCTTGGTGTGGTGCAGTATATGATATAGATAAGGTTTGCAATATGTGTTCTTCCGGATATATCCGGCCCATAGGAGTTGGTATAGAGAGGTTAGAGGGTATTACAAAAAGGATATTTCCTGAGTACAAGATAGAAAGATTAAAAGATTTAAGTACAGATGCAGATATTGTTCTTTCTACCTCTAAAGTGGCAAACTATCTATATGATTACGACTACAATTTCAATATTGCTTTTATTCTAGACGCTGACCATATGCTTTCATCTTCTGATTACAATGCTGCCTATTCTACTTTTATTTACTTAAGAAAGATATCAAATTTAGTTAAAGACGATGTTTATGTTTTTACCCATAATCCCGATTACTATCTGTGGGATTATCTTTCTAAGAGATGGAAATATTTTTACGAAAGAGAATTGCGCTTAAGAAAAAAATTTGGTTTTCCTCCCTATGTACGGCTAGTAAAAATTACTTTAAGAGCAAAAAATGAGATTAAACTTTCTAACCATATCAATTCCCTGTATAATAATCTTAGAAAGCATAGTTTTTGCGTCTTAGGTCCATTTAAAGAGTTTCCTTTTAAAATGAGAGGGTTGTATCGTTATTCGATTGTAGCAAAGTTTAAAAAAAACAGGGAGATTTTAAAAGATTTAGATTTAATTCTCGGGCGTTATCACCGTTATTCTAAGATTGCTGTGATAGTAGAATGAGATTTGTATACTTTGGCAGTTCACAGTTTTCTCGTGTTATTCTTGCCGGATTAGCCAGCGCTAAATTACTACCCGTTTTAGTAATTACTACTCCTGATAAGCCAAAAGGCAGAGGTCTTAAAGTTAAACCTACTCCTGTTAAGGAGTTTTCTGTTGAGAATAATATAGATACTATAGCTCCTTACGATTTAAAGGAAAGCGCTTTATTAGAAAGAATAAAGATGTTAGATGTAGATATATTTATTGTGGCAAGTTATGGAAAGTTTATTCCTAAAAAGCTACTTGGTTTACCACGCATTATGCCTATAGCTGTCCATCCTTCTTTGTTGCCCCGTTATAGAGGGGCAGCGCCCATCAACTGGGCAATAATAAAAGGAGAGAAGATAACCGGCGTTTCTATATTTAAGATTAATGAAAGAATTGATGCAGGAGATATTATTGTTCAGCAGTCGCTGGATATTAAAGACAACGATGATGCTGCGACACTATCTGAGAAGTTAGCACATTTAAGCATAAATTTGCTTTTAAAGGTAATACCATCTTTGGAGAGAAAAACTTATCGTCTTGTTCCTCAAGATGAATCAAAGGCAACATTCGCTCCTAAACTTAAAAAGGAGGACGGTCATATAAGATGGGAGACAGATGCCTTTTCTATAAGAAATTTGGTTAGAGGATTGCGTCCCTGGCCAGAGGCTTTTTCTTTCTATAAGAATAAACTTCTTAAAATATTGGAGGTTGAAGTTGTCGATGAGGCAACCTCTTTTAGCCCTTCTACGATTGTAAGAGTAGAGAAGAATGCTATTTATGTAGCTACGGGAAGAGGTATAATAAAGATAATAAAGGTTAAGCCAGAAGGGAAAAGAGAAATGCTGGTAAAGGATTTCTTATGTGGCCGTCATTTGAAAGAAGGAGAAAAATTAAGTTGAAGGAGGGTCTTTTGGAAGAAGCGGTTCATATATATTTCTCTGGAAGAGTTCAGGGAGTAGGATTTAGGTTTACGGCAAAGTCTTTAGCCTTAAAGCATAAAGTTAATGGGTGGGTTAGGAATTTGGCAGATGGAAGAGTGGAGTTATTAGCCCAAGGGAATCCCAAGAGCATAATATCTTTCTTGAATGATTTACGTATAGAATTCAAAGGATATATTATCAATGAGGAAGTAAGATGGTTGTCTGCCCAAGATAGAATGGAAGGATTTGTTATAAAATTTTAAAAGCCTCGCTAATATATTTCTTATAAAAGATGCGATATGGAATATTTTCTGATGTACATGGCAATTTAGAAGCTTTTAGCGAAGCAATAAAGCGGTTTAAAGCGTTGAAGATAGATAGGTATATTTTTCTTGGGGACATAGTAGGGTATGGAGCTAATCCCAAAGAAACAATTCATCTTCTTAAGGAACTACGTTCTACAAATATAGCCGGAAATCACGATTGGGCCTGCGTGGACAAGTTTGATATCAGGTACTTCAATGATTACGCAAAGGCCGCAATTTTATGGACAAAATCGGTATTAGAAGAGCAAGATAAATCATTCTTAAGAAGTCTTTCTCTTGTCTATGAAGAAAAAGACTTTGTGTGTGTGCATGGTAGCTTATGGCAGCCGCATGAGTTTCGCTATGTAACTAATTATGACGACGTTAAGCTACTGTTCAGTATCTTAAAAAAACATATATGTTTTATTGGTCATTCGCATAGAATGGAAGGGTTTGTTTTAAAAAGAGGAGAGATAAGAAGATTACAGCAGAAAGAAGTTTATTTAGATAAAGAGAATCATTATATTTTTAATGTAGGTAGCGTGGGGCAACCTCGTGATGGAAACAATATGGGGTGCATATGTGTTTACGATTCAAAAGGACAGGTAGTTACTTTTGTCCGCTTTGGATATGATATAAACCAAGCGTCTAATAAGATTATAAAAGCCGGTTTACCTTCTTTTCTTGGTCAGAGATTATATTTGGGGAAGTGATTTTATGAAAGAGGATAAGATAATGAAAAGGATAGAGGAACTTAGAAATATGATACGCTACCATGACTGGCGTTATTACGTTTTAAGTGACCCTGAAGTCTCTGATAAGGAGTATGATGACATGGTAAAGGAACTGAAGGAGTTGGAAGAAAAGTATCCTCAGTTTGTTACGCCTGATTCTCCTACGCAGAGAGTCTCGGGAGGGGTAATTAGTGGTTTCCCCACCGTACGGCATAAGGTGAAGATGCTTTCACTAGATAATACCTATTCGGAAGAAGAAGTATGGGAGTGGGAGAGAAAGCTTAAGAGAATTTTGAAGAAAGACGTAGATTTAGATTATACGGCAGAGTTGAAAATTGATGGGGTGAGTTGTTCTTTATTATACAGACGAGGCGTTTTAGCTTTAGGTTCTACAAGGGGAGATGGCCAAATTGGCGAAAACATAACAGAGAATTTAAAGACAGTTAAGTCTATTCCGTTAAAATTATTGGGTAATGATGTGCCTTTCCAGATAGAAGTCCGGGGCGAGATATATATGGAGAAAAGTGATTTTGAAAGGATTAATAGAGAAAAAATCAAGAAGGGGGAATCCCCTTTTGCTAATCCTCGCAATGCCGCAAGCGGGTCTCTTAAGCTTCTGGACCCCTCATTAGTTAGCAAAAGGAATTTGAAGTGTTTTATTCATTCTTTTGGGTGGATAGAAGGAGGTAAATTCCATTCTCATGTTCAGTTTTTGGACAAAATAAGACAGTGGGGTTTACGCACAAACCCTTATAATAAGTATTGTAAAAATTTAAGTGAAGTAATTAAGTACTACAATTTCTGGGTTTCGAAGAAGGATGAGTTAGAATATGAGGTTGATGGTATCGTGATAAAAGTTAATGATTTTAACTTACAAAGAACCTTGGGGGTAACTCTTAAATCTCCCCGGTGGGCGGTGGCTTACAAATTCCCTGCCCATCAGGCAACAACTGTTGTGGAAAAAATAGATTTTAGTGTGGGTAGAACAGGTATAATTACCCCTGTAGCTATTTTAAAGCCTGTGGAGTGTGGGGGAGTGACAATATCAAGGGCAACTTTGCATAATTTTGATGAGATAGAGAGGCTCGATGTGCGAGAGGGAGATACTGTCTTAATAGAAAGGGCAGGAGAAGTGATTCCTAAAATAGTAAAGGTCATATTTTCTAAGAGAGTAAAAAAGACACATAAAGTAGTCCCTCCTAAGAGGTGTCCCGTATGTAATAGTAAGATTTCTAAAGAAAAAGAAGATGAAGTTTATTGGTACTGTATAAATCCAGATTGCCCTGCTCGTCTTAAGGAGTCTATTTTGCATTTTGCTTCAAGAGGGGCAATGGATATTGAGGGTATGGGAGAGAGTGTGGTTGAAGAATTAGTGAATAGGGGAATGGTAAGAAGTTTGGTAGATATATATAAATTAAGAAAGGAGGATTTCCATAAATTACCTTTGTTTAAGGAAAAGAAAACGCAAAATTTGTATACTGCTATCGCAAAGAGTAAAGAAAGACCCCTTTCCCGTTTTCTCTATGGGTTAGGAATCCGTCATATAGGAGAGAAAGCGGCAAGTTTGCTTACCCAGCACTACCCTGATATAGACAAATTCTTTGAGCTTAGAAAAGAAGATTTTGAACGCATCCCTGAGATAGGTTCTATAATGGCACAGTCCCTTGTGGATTTCTTTTCTCAAGCGCGCGTTAAGAAAATGATGCTTGAGTTTAAAAAGTTAGGGTTAAATCTTAAAGAAGAAAGAAAGATAAAAAGCGATAAACTTAAAGGGAAAAGTTTTGTGTTTACAGGAGAACTGGATAGTTTTAGCCGTCTTGAAGCGCAAAGAATAGTTGAAGAGATGGGAGGACGTTATAGCTCTTCGGTGAGTAGAAATACTGATTTTGTTGTTGTAGGAAGAAATCCTGGTTCAAAGCTACAAAAGGCAGAAAAACTTGGGGTAAGAATTTTAAATGAAGAGGAGTTTAAAAAGATGATTGGCGCAAGGTAGTTAAAACATATCCTTTGATTTTGAGCGTATAAACCTTTAAAATATATTTATGAGTTATAAGAAATTGTTTTTTCTTTTCTTAGTGGTAATAGTTGCAGGAGGCTGCTATTCTTTGCGCAAGAAATTTGTCAGAAAGAAGAAAGATACCCAGCCGCAAAAGGTATATATTGAGCTTAGAGAGTATCCTACCCTTTCACTTAAGCAGCTTTATGAGGACTGGTATCTTTTTGCTAATGCTTGGCTTGAGGAGATGATTGAGGGCTTAAGGGGAGATTTTAATTACAAAAGGCAAAGATATGCTTTCTCCGAGGCAGTTAAAAATATGGAGAAGATTCGCAAAGTTTTTAATGCGGAAGGAAAGAAGAAAATTGATACTGTGTATAATGAATTATTAAGTTTAGAGAGAGAAATATCACCGTTTCTTTCCAGTATCGAGAGGAACTATTTGTTGCAGAAGATAGAGAGTATTAAGATAAGATTTAGCAAAGATTTTGTGTACAGTAAGGCATCGCAATGGATAGAGAAAAATTAGTTTCTTTTTCTTTGGGCACATTTTACACAAATGCTTATCTGTTGATAAATAATGAGCTTAAAGAGGCTGTTTTAATTGATGCACCAGGAGGAATAGATAAAGTGTTACGGTTTGTGGATGAGAAGAAGTTAGATTTAAAAGGGGTTATTATTACGCATGGGCATATTGATCATATTGAAGGGCTTGTTAGGATTGATTTACCTTTCTATATTCATGAAAGAGACAGGGAGTTTCTTATCAATCCTCATTTGAATTTATCTTCCTTTTTTGGTAAACCCTTTTCTATTCATAAAGAACCTCTTGTTTTAAAGGAGGATGACGTCCATATAGGTTCTTTTTGTATAAAAGTATTACATACCCCCGGGCATACTCCTGGTTCGGTTTCTTTTCTTGTCGATGGGTGTTTATTTTCAGGTGATACTTTGTTTTACGGTTCTATAGGAAGAACCGACATTCCTTTAGCCTCTCATGAGGTCTTAGTAGAGTCTATAAAGAGAAAGATACTTCCGCGGGGTAATGATATTCGTGTCTATCCAGGGCATGGTCCCTCTACCACTATAGAGAGAGAATCAGACCTTAATCCTTTTTTACGTTAATATATTATGGATATTTATCTTGATGCCTATTTGGATTATTTGAAGGTAGAAAAGGGTTTATCTATTAATTCTGTTAGTTCATATCGCCAAGATCTATCTAAGTATTTGTCTTTTTTAGAGGCAAGAGGCATAGCTAATCCTAACCGAATAGGCCGAAAAGATATTAATGATTTTCTTTATTCCTTAAGAGGAAGACTTTCTGTAACCAGTATTGCTCGGGCGCTTTCATCTATAAAGAGTTTTCATAAGTTTCTTATGAGAGAGAAGATAACATCGCAGGATCCTTCAAATCTTATAGATTACCCTAAGTTAGGAAAGAAGATACCAGATGTTCTAAGTTGTGAAGAAGTTACCCGCCTTCTTAAAGCCCCTAATTATCACCGTGTAGGAGGAATAAGAGATAAGGCAATTTTAGAGCTTATGTATGCCACAGGATTAAGAGTGTCAGAGGTAGCTAATCTTAAGATGGCAGATATTAACTTAGAGATAGGGTTTTTGAAATGTAAAGGGAAAGCCTCTAAAGAACGTATAGTCCCCCTTGGAAGGATGGCTGTGAAGTTTCTTAAACGATATATTGAAGAAGCACGCCCAAAGCTTTTAGGGAGGAATGTTTCTTCGAATATTTTTCTTGCACAAGGGGGAAGAAGTTTAAGCAGACAGAGCGTTTGGAAAATGATTAAAAGAATGGTGAAGAAAGCAGGTATTAGAAAAAAGGTAAGTCCCCATACATTAAGACATTCATTTGCTACTCATCTTTTGGAGAGAGGAGCGAGTTTGCGCAGCGTCCAGGAGCTCTTAGGACACACAAGCATTACCACTACACAGATTTATACTCATATCAATAAGGCACACTTAAAAGAAATTCATAGCCTCTATCACCCTCGGGCAAAATAAGATGTGGAGTAAACGTATAGAAAAAATACCGTATGCGGTAAGGACGTTTATAAAGAAATGTTCTTACTTAGCTTATAGGCTTGATATGAGAGTATACTTAGTGGGAGGTATTGTACGCGATTTGCTACTTAAAAGAGAAAGTTTCGATTATGATATTGTTGTTGAAGGAGATGCTATAGAATTGTGCAGGATGCTTTCTGAGAAATTAGGAGTATATTTTTGTAGACATCACGCTTTTGGTACAGCAACAGTTTATTATAAAAATTACAAAATAGATTTTGCTACTGCAAGGAAAGAATTTTATCCTCACTGGGGAGCTCTTCCTAGAGTTGAAAAAGCTACATTGCGCGATGATTTATTCCGGAGAGACTTTACTATAAATGCAATGGCAGTGAGTATAAATAGAGGAGATTATGGGAAGCTTATTGATTTGTATGGAGGCTATTCTGATTTAAAAAAGGGTGTGGTTAGAGTAATGCATGACAATAGTTTCCTTGATGATCCCACACGGATGTTACGGGCAGTTCGTTTTGAACAAAGGTTTTCCTTTAGGATAGAAAGTCATACTCTTAAACTTCTTAAAAAAGCTTCCTTGCGAGGCGTTTTGAAGCTTATAGATGAACAGAGACTGCGCGATGAGTTGATTCTTATTTTAAAAGAAGAGAAACCTTTAAAGTATATTAAACGTATTCAGAATCTAATTAGTTTTTCCTTTGTTGACGATAAGCTTATCCTTAAGGACAAAGATTATCAACTTATAAAGCGTGTAGAGAAGGCAATTGTGTTCTATGAGAAGACGTTTGTGAGACATCGCTCATTGGATACATGGCTTATCTACCTTATGGCGTTGCTGAGTAGATTGTCTTTTAAGAAAATAGTTGTTTTCTGCAAAAATTTTAGGCTCAGGAAGGGGGAGGAGAAGAGGTTGGTTAGTGCTTTTGAGCATAGGAAGAGTATAAAGGATTTATATAAAAAGAATATAAAGAAATCAAAACTTTTTAAGCTCCTTACTTCGTTAAGTTTCGAGACCATTGTATTTTTTTATGCTTATACCACAAATAAATATGCAAGAGAGCATTTGGTCTTCTTTTTAAAGTATTTATCCTGCGTTAAACTTAAGGTTACCGGACACGATTTAAAAAAGATGCATCTAGAACCTCACCATCTATATAGCAAAGCCTTGTCTGAACTTAAGTATGTTAAGATAGAAAAAGGCTTATCTACAAAGAAAGAGGAACTGCAGGAGATAAATAAAATATTTGAGAGACTTAAACGGAAGCATCGTATTCTTTAAACTTTAGCTTTCATCTTAACAGTCCCTTTGCATCTTAAGTTTATGGTGATTTCTGTTTTAAGAAGGACTGAGGAGTTTTATGAGAAGAGAGATTGATAATTTTAACATATTAGGGTATAATTTCTTTTCTTTTTAATATGTTTATAGGGTATATAAAGGTAGGTATATTTATACCTCATAGTAGGTCTTTGAAAGATAGGCGGCGGGTAGTGAATAGGATTAAGCAAAGAATAAAGGACAATTTTAATGTTTCTGTGGCAGAGAAGCCTTCTGATAAATGGCAGATTTGTGAACTTTGCTTTGTATGTGTAAATTATACAAAGAAGTGTATTAATCAGATAATGCAGAAGATAGAAGAGAGCATCCTCTTTAATAGCGATGTTCAAATTATTGATTTAGAAAGGGAGGTTATATAAGTTATGTCGTTGCGAATGGAGAAAGTTAATAATGAAATAAAGAAAAGATTAATGGAGATAATTCAGCAAGAGGTAGATGATCCCCATTTAGGTTTGGTAAGTATTGTAAGGGTTGATACTACCTCTGATTTACGCCAAGCTCGCGTGTTTTTTAGTGTGTTAGGAAGCGATGTTTCAAGAATAGAAGACATTCTTAATGGCATGAAGACATTTATTCGTATGAGTCTTGGCAAGAAAGTAAGATTAAAAATATTGCCTCAACTTGAGTTTATCCCTGATGATTCTATAAAGTATAGCGTAGAGATATATAAGAAAATAGAGGAGGTAAGAAGTGAAGAGAGAAATGAAAGAGATAATAAAAGCAATAGAAGCAAACAATAAATTCCTTATTACTGCCCATATAAACTTAGAAGGAGATGCTTTAGGTTCAGAGTTAGGAATTTATGGACTATTGCGCGAGCTTAAAAAGAAAGCAGTTATATACAATGATGACACCACTCCTAAAATTTATGAATTTCTTCCCTATGTAAAAATTATAAAGAATGATTTGAAAGAAGATAGGTTCGATGCAGCTTTGGTTTTAGACTGTTCTGATTCCTCACGCACAGGAAGAGTGAAAGATTATCTTAGCAGAGTTAAATATATTGTTAACATAGACCATCATATAAGCAATACTTTCTTTGGAGATATAAATTGGGTAGACCCCACCGCAAGTTCTGCATCAGAGATGGTTTTTAAGCTGTGCAAGGAATTTAAAGTCATGAATAAGAATATTGCACTTGCTCTGTATACAGGTATGTTTACTGATACAGGTAACTTTACATACGCAAACACCACAAGTAAAGTCCATAATATAGTATCGCATCTTATGAAGTATGGAATAAAACCAGCAAAAATTTATGAGAATTTACATAGTTGTTTAAGCGTAAAAGACTTAAGATTTATTGGAAAGATACTATCTTCTTTGAAGGTAGATTACACTAATAGAATATGCTGGGTTCTTATTGAAAAATGGCCTCAAATGGGGTTTGACCTAACAGAGATTATTTTTTCTGTAATGAAGTTTCTAAGAGATATGGAAGTTTTTGTTCTTTTTAAAAGGATAGATTCAAAAAAAGTGAGGGTTAACTTTCGTTCTCGGGCAAAAGTTGACGTTAACAGAATAGCAAAATTTTTTGGTGGAGGGGGTCATAAACGTGCCAGTGGCACAACGATAGAAGGAGACCTATTATCAACAGAGAAAAAAGTAATATCTTTTATTAAGCGTTACACAAATGGCAAGGGCAAACGATAAGATTGAAGGATTGATTTTGGTAAATAAACCATCCGGAATTACTTCTCATGATGTGGTGGACTTTGTGCGGAATCGATTAGGTATAAAAAAAGTGGGACATGCAGGGACACTGGATCCTCTGGCAGAAGGGTTGCTTGTTATTCTTGTTGGCAGATATACAAAATTTTTTAAAAGATTTGTTGAGTTTAGGAAGGAGTATATTGGGGTTCTTAAGTTGGGAGAAACAACCACTACGGGAGATTCGGAGGGTAAGATACTAAGAAAATCTTCCTATGATGATATCACAGAAGATAAAATCAACCTTGTTTTTAAAGATTTTTTAGGTGAGATAGAACAGATACCCCCCATGGTAAGTGCTAAGAGGATTGAGGGGAAAAGACTCTATTCGCTTGCGCGCAGGGGCATTACCATAGAGAGAAAGCCACAGAAGATTAATATATATAAGCTGGAAGTTTTAGACATTTCTTTGCCATTGGTTGAATTTTATGTACAGTGTTCAAAAGGGACCTATATAAGAAAGCTTGCAGAGGATGTGGGGGAAAAGTTGGGATGTGGAGCGCACGTTGTGAAGATACAGAGAAAGGCAATTGGCCCTTTTAGATTAGACGATGCAGTGGATTTAAATGAAATCAGCATAGAAAGTCTTAATAAAATTTCTAACCTCTAATTTCCTGTAAAATATGGCCAAAGTTTATATTAAAGAATTTCCTCCTAAGAAGATTTTAAAAAATAGACGAGATTGTCACCGTCAGTTTGTTGCTACCATAGGAGTTTTTGATGGTTTACACATGGGACACAGGTTTATTTTAAAAGAACTAATCAAAAAGGCAAACCGACTGAGTGCTTATCCTTTGGTTATAACCTTTTGGCCTCATCCTCAGGAGGTTATCAGTGGCAAGTTTGTTGGTCATATTATGAATATTCTCTATAAACGAAAGGCGTTGCATTCTCTCGGGATAAGTAATATATGGTGTTTTAAGTCTACACGCCAGTTATTGAGGATGGATGGTTTTTCTTTTGTGAAAAAAATAACAAGGAGATTTCCTCTTAAAGGTTTAGTGGTGGGTGAGGATTTTAAGTTCGGTTATAGAGGTAGGTACAGTGTAGAGGAGTTAAGAGAAATATCGCATCGTTTGGGTATCCATTTAAGTGTTGTTAGAAAAATAAAGTATAAGGGAATAGTGGTGAGTAGTTCCCATATAAGAGAGTTGATTTACTCAGGTAATTTTAAGAAGGCAGAAATATTGTTAGGAAGAGCTTATTTTATGGAAGGAAAAGTTGTGCGCGGAAATAGAATAGGAAGAAAACTGGGGTATCCTACAGCGAATGTAATTAATTATGACAGATTTATTGTTCCTGAAGCAGGAGTTTATGCGGTTTATGTAGGAGTTGGTAGGAAGATTTATTTAGGGGCAGCAAATATAGGATTTAAACCAACTCTTAAAACTAAAAGAAAAAAACACTCTTTAGAAGTCCATATCATAAATTTTAATAAAAATATTTTAAATAAGAAGATTAGAATTATCTTCTTAGAAAAGTTAAGAGAAGAAAAAAGATTCCCTTCCTTAAGTTCTTTAAGAAAAGCAATCGAGAAAGACACTGCTCTTATAACCTCAAAATATAGTACCCCTCAAGGTTACCTTACACAACTCTTTGTGTCATAACAACTTATTTATAAAAATTTCTTGACAACAAAATGGAGAGAGTTTATACTTTTATTGTGGAGTAAAGTGGAGTAAAGTGGAATGTGGTATGGTGAGTTTATCCATTCTTTAGATTCCAAAAATAGATTTATCCTTCCTGCTAAGTTTAGAGAAAAGATAAAGGAGTTTAAAATCAGGAAGTTTTATATGACAAGAGGCTTGGATGGTTGCCTTTTTGTTTTTACGCATGAGGTATGGAAAAAAATGGAGGATAAGCTTAAAGAATTATCTTTTACCAAACAACAGTCGCGTTTCTTCAACCGTATATATTTTAGTGGAGCGCAGGAGATAGAGTTTGATTCGCAAGGTCGAGTAACCATCCCAGATTATTTAAAGGAGTTTGCAGGAATTAAAAGAGAAATCGTGATTATTGGTGTGGCTGATAGAATTGAAATTTGGGACAAAACTCGATGGGAGAAATTTTATGATGAGAACAAAGATAAATTTGAAGATATTGCAGAAGGCCTTATTGAGTAAATTGAGTAATGAAAAGGTTGCATTATCCTGTTATGTATAGAGAAGTAATAGAAATGTTAAATTTAAAAGGACGCAAAGTAATTGTGGATTGCACTATAGGCGTTGGTTCTCATGCCTTAAAGTTTTTTGAGCATGCCGATAGCGATGCTTTTCTTGTAGGGATAGATAAAGACGAGGATTCTTTAAGAGTTGCCAGTATGAGACTTAAAAATTACTCTTCCAGGTTGAAACTCTTTAAGGAAGATTTTAGAAACTTAGACTGTATATTAGATACCCTTGACATTAAGAGAGCAGATATATTTTTCTTTGATTTAGGAATTTCTACTTTTCAGCTTTCCGATGCCCAGCGAGGCTTTAGTTTCTCTAAAGATGGTCCTCTTGATATGAGGATGGATAAAAATTCTTTCGTATCAGCATACGACCTTGTTAATTATCTGAGTGAGTATGAGTTGAATGCGATATTTAAGAAGTTTGGAGAGGAGAGATTCTCACGGCGCATTGCCCATCTTTTAGTGGAAAAAAGAAAAATTAAGCCTATATATACAACGTCCCAGCTAAAAAGTGTAGTATTAGATGCTATTCCTAAGAGGCACTTTCATTTTAGGATTCATCCTGCAACAAGGGTTTTTCAGGCGTTGCGTATTGCTGTGAACAGAGAATTAGAGTCATTAGAGGTAGGCATTAGAAAAGCAATAGAACGTCTTTCAAAGGGTGGAAGAATTGGGGTAATAACTTTCCACTCTTTAGAGGATAGGATAACAAAGCACTCTTTTCGCGAGTTTGCTACCAAGGGTATTGTTAAATTAGTGACCAAAAAGCCCATTGTTCCTTCATATGGTGAAGTAAAAGAGAATTCTGCTTCTCGTTCGGCAAAGCTTAGGGTGGCAGAAAAAATATAAAGAGATGGTAAGAAAAATTATTTTTTTATTATTTCTATTCGCTCTTTTTTTCATGTACCTTCATCAAAGGATTAATATTTATGTTGAAGCTTATAAACTTAACGATACCAAATATAGATTGAATAAACTGGTTGATAAGCGAGATTCTTTATTATATAATTTTTCCCAGAAAGTTTCCTTGGCTAAGATAAATGGATGGGCAGAGGCTAATGGCTTTAAATTTGTTAGAGAAGACAGAGTTCTAGCCTTGAATATAAATAATCAAGAAACTCAAATTAATAAATTTAAAGAAAATGTTTTAGCCTCTTCTTTTAAACGTTTGTTTCGTCTTTCCGGAATTTCCAAAGCTTTAGCTCAACAACAGCATTAGATACTTAACAAGCCGAATGTGAAAGATAAAAGAGAGAGCCTTCGTATATACTTTGTTTATTTTGTCTTTTCTTTATTGTTTTTTTCTTTGGCCCTGCGTATTATTTATCTTCAGATTATAAAAAGAAAGGATTTTCTCGCTTTAGCTAAGTCTCAGCATTCTAAGGTAATTGCCGTCAAAGGTGAAAGAGGCAAGATATTTGATTGTAATAATCGTGTGTTTGCAACCAATATTGTAGTGTATTCGGTATATATGGATCCAAAATTTGTTAAAGACAAAAAAAAGACAGTAGAGACATTAGCAAAAGAGTTGAATTTAAGAGCAAAAGATATTTTAGGCAAGTTAAGCACATCGAGGCGCTTTGTTTGGATAAGGAGGAAAATATCACTGAAGGAAAAAGAGCGTTTAGAGAGATTGAGTTTAAAAGGGGTTTATTTTTTGAGGGAGTATAAAAGATTCTATCCTCAAGGGGCTTTAGCTTCCCATATTCTTGGTGGCGTTGATATAGACAATAAGGGAATCGAAGGCGTAGAGTTGTTTTATGATAAATTCTTAAGAGGGAAAGAAGGATTGGTTTCTGTACTGAAGGATTCTGCGTCCCGCAGCTTATATACCTACCCCCAGATATTGTATGCCAACAGAGGATTAGATTTAATTCTAACGATAGATGTTCAACTTCAGTATTGGGCTGAATCTTATCTTAAGGAGACAATTGATAAATATTTAGCGCGTGCTGGCAGTGTAATAGTAATTGATCCCTATACAGGAGAGGTGCTTGCTTTGGCAAATTTCCCTACGTATGATCCAAATCATATAAACAGGGCTTCCTCTGATGAAACAAGAAACAGAGCTATTGGAGATATTTTTGAGCCAGGCTCTGTTTTTAAAATAGTTACGTTGGTGGGTTCACTGGATAGAAAGATTTTCTCACTGGATGATAAGATTTATTGTGAGAATGGTAGATTTAAGATACCCGGCTCTATTCTCCATGATTGGAAGCCGTATGGTGAGCTTACCTATAAAGAGGTGTTTAAGAAATCGAGCAATATTGGCGTTGCAAAGATTGCTAGCCGTTTAGGAGCCAATGTCTTGTATTCTTATATAAGAAGAATGGGGTTTGGCCAGAAAACGGGCATTGATTTGCCCGGCGAAGCAAAAGGGATTTTGAAAGATCCCCAAGCATGGTCTAACACATCACCATACATTATACCTATAGGTCAAGAAATAGGAGTTACTGTTTTACAGTTGGCGAGGGCGATGTGCGTTATAGTAAATGGTGGATATTTGGTTAGGCCTCATATATGTAAGCAGTTTCGCGGTAGCTATGGTTTGAGGAAAGAATTTAAGCTAAGTAAAAAGAAAGTTATTCCTTCAGATGTTTCCCTGATGGCAAAGCGTATTCTCATAGAGGTGGTAAATGATGGAACAGGGAAATTAGCTAAGATTGAAGGAATTGTTGTAGGAGGCAAAACAGGTACTGCCCAGAAGTATGATATAAAAAGAGGCAGATATTCTCCTTATGCCTACCGTGCATCATTCGCAGGTTTTATAGAACATGATGGTAAGAGTTTTGTTATATGTGCGAGTATTGATGAACCGCGCCGTTCCCACTTTGGAGGGGTTGTCGCCGCACCTCTTTTTAAAAAGATTGCCGAGAAAATAATTGAGTATGAAGAGGCTAACAAAAAGGTAGCAATAGCAAAATGAAGATTAAAGATATTTTCCCAGGAAGTTCTCTCGGCAGAAATGTGAAAGAGCTTTATATAGGAGGGATAAGCAGAGATAGCCGTTTGGCTAAGCATGGAGATTTGTTTTTTGTTATCGAGGGGGAAAACGTTGATGTATTTTCTTTCTTGCATACTGTTGAACACAAGGTAACGGCTTTTGTTGTGGATATAAAGAGGAAAGAGGTGGCTAAGAGAATTTTGAAGAAAAAACCACTTATTTTTGTTTCGGAGATAGAGAAGGAATTCAAAAGGTGCATAGATGTTTTTTACCCTCTGGATTCTGGGAGGCTTAATATTATTGGGGTAACAGGGACCAACGGTAAAACCACAACTACCTCTCTTATAAGTTATCTTCTGAGTAAGTTTTCTGTAAAAAATGCCCTTTTAGGAACTATGCACTACATGATAGGCGGAAAGAAACTGAAGGCTAACTATACTACCCCTGACTACCTTTCTTTAAGAAAGCTACTATATACAATTCAAAATAGAGGTATTGATTATGTAGTTATGGAAATATCTTCTCATGGTATCCAGCAGAAGAGGATTGAAGGTTTAAGGTTCTTACAATGTATATTCACAAACCTTACTCACGACCATCTTGATTACCACAAGTCAATGAATAATTATTTTCTGGTAAAAAAGAGTCTGTTTACTGATTATCCCTATTCGATGTGTTTGATTAATATAGATGATAAATATGGACGCAGGATTTTCGATGCCTTAGGAAGAAAAAAATATAGTTATGGGTTTGATGAAAAAGCGAACTATAGAGTTATAAGCTATACGTTGTCGCAAAAAGGATTGAGGTTTACTCTTAGGATTAAAGGGAAAAAAGAGTCAGTTCTAGTAGAGAGTAATCTTATAGGACGTCACAATGTATATAATATCTTAGCTTCTTTGGCATCGTTGGATAAATTAGGTTTTTCTGTAAGAGATACGGTAAGATACATCCCTTATTTTTTTGGGTTGGATGGAAGATTAGAGAGGGTGGGTAAGGATATTTTTGTTGATTATGCCCATACTCCCACTGCTTTAAGTAGCGTCTTAGATACTCTTAAGGAGTGTGGTTATGATAATTTAATTTTGGTTTTTGGATGCGGAGGTAATAGAGACATTAAGAAGAGAAGTAAGATGGGAAGAATTGCCTCTTTTAAGTCAACTTTTACTTTTATAACCTCGGATAATCCTCGTTTTGAGGATCCAAGAAAGATATGTAAACAGATAGAGAAGGGATTTTCAAAAAATAATTATTGTATAGTTATAGATAGAAGAAAGGCAATTAAGTTAGCTTTAAGATTGAAAGAAAAGTATAGTAACTGTGCCGTACTTATAGCAGGCAAGGGTCATGAGGATTACCAGATAATTAAGAACAGAAAGATACCTTTTAAAGACAGGAAGGTAATAAAAGAACTGTTGAAAGATAAAAGATAAGTAATATTATATAGAGAGATATATATGCTTTATCACATATTCTATCCTTTAAGCAAGTATTTTTTTGTTTTTAATGTTTTTCGTTATATAACCTTTAGGGGAGGCTGCGCTTTTGTTATGTCTTTTCTTTTGACATTTCTCTTCTGGAAAGGAGTTGTTAAGAGGTTAAAAAGTTTAAAACTGGAAGAAAAGATTGATATGTATGGGCATGTTCATCTTGATGCTCTTCATAGTGATAAAGAAGGCACTCCTACTATGGGGGGTATTATTATAATCGCAGCAGTGGTGGTTTCTTCGCTTTTATGGGCGCGCTGGGATAATATGTTTATCTGGTACGGGATGTTTATTATTCTGTCTTTGGGATTAGTTGGTTTAAGGGATGATTTCTTAAAGATAAAAACAGGTAAAGGGTTAAAAAGAAGCCAGAAACTTTTTTTTCAGATTGTTATTGGTCTGGTATTAGGTCTTTTCCTCTTTCTGAACAAAGATTTTTCTTCCATGGTGAATATGCCCTTTTTCAAAAGAGTGGTATTAAATCTGGGGTATTTTTATATTTTCTGGGTGACATTGGTAATTGTTTCTTCCTCTAACGCTGTTAATTTTACTGATGGTCTAGATGGTTTGGCGATTGGAGTAGTGATTATAAACTGCTTTGTTTTTGCCGCTTTAAGCTATATAGCAGGACATGTAAAATTTTCTAATTATCTTTTCGTGCCCTACATTAAGAACGCAGGGGAGTTGAGTATTTTTTGTGCTTCCATTGTAGGAGCAGGGCTGGGATTTTTGTGGTTTAATTCGTATCCTGCACAGATTTTCATGGGGGATGTGGGAGCTTTGTCTTTAGGGGGAGCTATTGGCGCAGTGGCACTATTTATAAAGGAAGAGTTTCTTCTAATTATTGCTGGAGGGGTATTTGTTATTGAAGCATTAAGTGTGCTTTTGCAGATTTTTTCTGTAAAATTATATAAAAGGAGAGTGTTTAAAGCAGCTCCTTTGCATCACCATTTTCAGCTATTGGGGTGGTCGGAGTCTAAAATCGTGATAAGGTTATGGATATTAGCTATAATTTTTGCCGTTTTTGCTTTGATGACTCTAAAGCTGCGATAGGTATTAATATGATTGATGAACATTGACAGTTTTAATACAGTATGCGTGGTAGGATTTGGGAGAAGCGGTTTCTACCTTGTAAAACTTCTTAAGAAGGCAGGGAAAAAAATAAAAGTAACGGAGAAAAGAGAAGAAGGTTCTTTCT
Source organism: uncultured Planctomycetia bacterium (assembly GCA_964455875.1). Classification (GTDB taxonomy): domain Bacteria; phylum Omnitrophota; class Gorgyraeia; order Duberdicusellales; family 4484-171; genus CAZWON01. The sequence continues at coordinate 18,283 of CAYVYZ010000013.1, forward strand.
CGCCCCATATTATTAAACAATTTAGGGAACAGGGGGTTGAATTTGAATTTTCCCGCCACACAGAAAAGTTTATCAAAGGTTCTGACCTTATAGTGATAAGCCCTGGTGTCGACTTAAAGAATACCCCCATAAAAGAAATAGCTCAAAATAATGGTATGCCAATTGTTGGAGAGATTGAATTTGCCAGCTGGTTTACAACTTCTAAGATAGTTGCTATTACAGGGACAAATGGCAAGACTACCACTTCTTTCTTAACGTATACCGTCCTTAAGAGCATACAAGAAAACGTATACCTAGCAGGGAATATAGGTATTCCTTTTTCTCGGTGTGTCTTAGAAACAAAAGCAGGCGGCATTATTGTTTTAGAGGTAAGTTCTTTCCAGCTGGAAAGTATTATAGAATTTAAACCGTATATAGCGTGCCTTCTTAATTTAGAACCTGACCACCTCGACCGTTATGTAAATTTTGATGAGTATATGAGGGCAAAACTTAATATTTTCCGTAATCAGACGGATAGGGATTGGGCAGTTATAAACAAAAATTTATTTAATCTTAAGAACATTATTAAGAACATAAATGCACGTACAATATATTTTTCTCATGAACTTTCTAACGAAAATTTCTCTGCTGTATACAGAATAGCTAGTGTTTTTGGTGTAAGTAAAGTAGATTGCATTAAGATTCTTGCTGGGTTTAAAGGGTTATCTCATCGTATGCAGTTGGTGCGCAAAGTAAGAGGAGTTACATTTATTAATGATTCTAAGGCGACAAATCCCACTTCTACTGTATGGGCGCTTAAGAATATTAATTCTAAGGTGATTCTTATCGCAGGAGGCAAAGACAAAGGGTTAGATTACACAGTTATAAAACCATATCTTAAGAAGGTAAAGAGAATAAATCTTATTGGTGAGGCATCAGACAAAATTAAGAGGAGTTTATCAAAATATAAAAAGATACATACATTCAATTCGCTTACAGAAGCAGTAAGAGATGCCTATGCTAATGCTTTAAAAAAAGAGGTTGTGTTGTTTTCTCCTATGTGTGCTAGTTTTGATATGTTTGCAAATTATAAAGAAAGAGGTAAAAAGTTTATTGAAATTGTGAATTCTTTGTAACCCTTTTTCTATTATCGTGTCAGATAACGTTAATCTCCTTAAAGAGGGCTTTAAGAAGAAAAGGCAGTTTATTTTTCTGTCCGTTTTCTTTCTGAGCTTGTTTGGTTTACTTATGGTTTATAGTGCTTCAGGGGTATACGCTTTCAGGTTGTATAACGATGCGCTTTACTTTTTTAAAAGACAATTACTGTTCTTTTGTGGTTCTTTGGTGGTATTCTTCATTACTTTGCTTATAAATGTTGATATATTAAGAAAACACAACAAAAAAATTTTTATTTTTAATTTATTACTCCTTGTCTTAGTGCTTGTTGTAGGTAGAAGAGTGGGGGGTGCAAAGAGATGGCTTGAGATTGGAAGTTTTAGCTTTCAACCTTCAGAATTTCTAAAACTGTCTTTTCTCTTATATGCGTGTGGGTACTTCTTCAGGAAGGGCAAACGCATGCGAGATTTTAAAGAAGGGGTGCTGCCCTTTTTGTGTGTAGCTTGTTTAGTTTTTCTGCTTGTGGTTCTTGAGCCTGATTTTGGTACTGTTATTTTTTGGTTGATATGGATTCTTTTTATGTTTTTTCTCGTAAGAGTTAAAACTAAACACATTATGTTTATTATGATTTTTGGATTGGTAGCTTCTTTAGTTTTAGTAAAAGCAGACCCTTATAGATTCAGGCGCCTTCTGGTATTTTTAAACCCTTGGGAAGATCCCCAGGGAAGTGGATTTCAAATTGTTCAATCTCAGATTGCTTTTGGCGAGGGAGGTTTGTTTGGGGTGGGTTTGGGAGAAGGCAAACAGAAATTATTTTTTCTTCCTGCTGCCCATACTGACTTTATCTTCTCTATGATTGCAGAGGAGTTTGGCCTTATAGGGAGTTTAAGTGTACTTTTACTATATTTTTTTATTTTTATAGTTATGCTTCGGATTTCTTGTATGATTGGCGATGAATTTTTTCGATATTTCTGTATAGGGTTAAGCGTAATGTTTGGTTTGGAGATTGTGATTAATGTAGGGGTAAGCTGCGGTTTTTTCCCTACAAAAGGCATAGCGCTTCCTTTTGTAAGTTATGGAGGGACAAATTTACTTGTTCACTACCTGCTTTTGGGTGTATTTTTTAATGTAAGTAGAGTCTATGAGGATTATCCTAGCATGCGATAAAAGTGGGGGACATATTTTTCCTGCCCGGTGTATTGCAAGATTTATAAAAAGTGAAGAGATTTTTTTCTTTGCCCCTTCAGTATATTTTAAAGATACTTTAGAAAAAGAAGGCTTTACTGTATATGGAAAGGTTTTGAATTTTAGGAATATTATTCTAGAGGGAATTTTTAGAGTACTTGAGGCCTTTATCCTAATCATTAAAGTGCGTCCCCATAAAGTAATTGGTTTTGGAGGAAGGAATACTTTCTTTGTTGTTTTTTTGTCACGCCTTTTTCTTATAGAGACAGTGATCTATGAACCGAATGCTGTTATGGGCAAAGCAAATAAAGTTCTTTCTCTGTTTGTAGACAAGGTCTATATAGGCATGCCGTATGTAGGTAATAAGAAAATCAAATGTGTAGGGATTCCTGTAAGGGACGATTTAACAAAGTGTGATAAGGAAAACGCAAAGAGGAAGTTGGGCCTAGATATTACCATTCCTGTTATTATGTGCTTAGGGGGAAGTCAAGGATCAGCGTTTCTTAATCGCATTTTTAGAAAGTTTATAGAGAATTCAACTTATGAGTTTTCTGTTATTCACATTACAGGCTTTAAACAATACTCTGATTTTATGGAATTTTATGGTAAAATAAGTAGAAAAGCTTTAGTTTATAACTTCTTTAAAGATATAGGAATTCTATATTCTGCAACAGATATTATTGTCTGCAGAGGGGGTGCTTTGAGTATTGCAGAGGTAGTGTCCTATAGAATCCCGGCGGTGATTGTGCCTTATCCTGGCGCAGGAAACCATCAGTATGCCAATGCTCGTTATTTAGAGGACAGAGAAGCATGTTATTTGGTAACACAGAGAGGTTTTTCTTTTGATAAAATTAAAAGCCTCTTAGAGGGATTGTTAAGTAACAAACAGCAGATGTTTAGAATCAGAGAGAACTTAAAAAAACTTGATATTTGTATAGATTGTAAAGAGTTTTACAAGAATTTTATATAAATGAAAGGAGAACTTAATACTATAAAAAGGATACACCTTGTGGGGATAGGCGGTGTGGGTATGACCGCTTTAGCTTTATTATTGAGAGACAGAGGATTCACTGTTAGCGGTTCAGATATAAAAGAGAGCAGGAATACAAAAATGTTAAAAGAGAAATCCTTTCTTGTTCATATTGGGCACAGGAAAGAAAACATTCATGATGCCCAACTTCTGTGTTATTCTTCTGCTATAAAGGAAGATAATGTTGAGATTTTGGAGGCAACAAACAAAGGAATCAAGGTTGTTAAGCGAGCAGAGCTATTGTCTTGGATATCCTGGGATGATAAGAATATTGTTATAAGTGGAAGTCATGGAAAGACTACCACCAGTGCTTTGGCAGCATTTGTGCTGACGAGTTTAGGATACAATCCGAATGTATTTATTGGAGGGGTAGCGTTAGATTTTGGGAAATCAGCATGGAGTGGAGATGGTTTATTTGTAATTGAAGCAGATGAAAGTGACGGCAGTTTCTTATGTTATAACAGTTGGGTCTCTGTTGTTACCAATATAGACTATGAGCATTTAGACTATTATAAAGACTTTGGTAGTCTTTTGGATAGCTTTCATAAATTTATCCTTAAAGCAAAATCTCTTGCTATTGGGTGGGGTGACGACAGCAACGTAGTATCTTTGATGAGAGGAATTCCCTCTTGTCTCTGTGGTTTGGGTAAACATAATGATGTTAGAGGAGAGAATATAAGATTATTTAGAAATTTGACGGTTTTCGACTTTTATTTTAAAGATAGGAAGTTTTCTAATATTGAGCTTTCTTTAGTAGGAGAACACAATGTATTGAATGCTCTGGCAGTTATAGCTCTATGCGGACATTTGGGGATAGACATAGATAAGGTTATTCCCTTGCTTAAGAGATTTAAAGGAACCTATCGGAGGTTTCAGATAAAAGCCAATGTAGGAGGGGTAAGTTTTGTTGATGATTATGCTCATCATCCTAGGGAGATAGAAGTTACGCTGAAAGCAGCAAAGCAGTTTTTTAAAAGAAGATTGGTTGTAGTTTTTCAACCCCATCGTTACAGCAGAGTTAAGTTGTTGTATAAAAAGTTTGCACAATGTTTTTATTTCTGTGATTATCTTATTGTGACTGATATATATGCGGCAGGAGAACCTTTGGAGGGTAATATAAGTGGTGAGCTTCTTGCCGCTGAGATTAAAAATAGCTTTAAAAACACAGTTTATATACCTAAAGAGGAATTACCTAAGAAGGTATCTTTCTTGCTGCAAGAGGGCGATGTGGTGATAGGTTTGGGGGCAGGTGATATAAATATAGTTATGGATAGTATTGTAAAAGAGTTTTTGCTGAAAGAAAAATATAATATTAAGGTGTAAGAATGATAGTAAAAGAAGACGTTGAGATAGTAAAGGGAATTTTTTTAAGGGAATTTACTACTTTTAGAATTGGTGGAGAGGCATCTTGTTTTTTTATCGTTAATAGCATAGATGGGTTACGTAAGCTTATAAGGGACAATCTTGTTAAAGAGAAAGGTTTTTATTTCTTAGGAGGTGGGTCAAATTTACTTGTATCTGATGCTCTGATTGATAAACCAATTGTAACTTTAGGGGAAGAGTTTAGTTTTATAGAGAGATTAGATGAATGTATTGTGTGTGTAGGCGCAAAAACCTCTTTACCAAAATTGATTGCTTATGCTGTTTCTTGCAACCTTAAGGGTTTAGAGGAATTGTCAGGCATTCCTGCAACTGTTGGAGGTATGGCTGTAATGAATGCTTCTTCGTTTGGCAAGAGTTTTTGTTCTCTTATTGAAGAGGCAACTGTTGTTACGAAGGATGGAGAAGTGAAAGTGATAAAGAATAGCGATATAGAGAGCGCTTACCGTTATTCTTCTTTGAGAGATAGAATAGTTATTGAGGTAAAGTTAAAATTAGAGAAAGGTAGAGACGTTAAAGATAGGGTGGGTTTTTATCTAAGGAAAAGAATGGCTTCTCAAGATTTCTCCTTTCCTTCCGCAGGTTGTATTTTTAAGAATCCTTCTGGGGTAAGCGCTGCACGGTTGATTGATGCGTGTTCTCTCAAAGGATTTATGATAGGGGATGCCCAGGTGTCATTAAGGCATGCTAATTTTATAATAAACCGCGGGAGAGCGAGAACCAAAGATGTATTATACCTTATTGAATTAGTAAAGGAAAGAGTGTATGAAAAGTTTGGAGTAGAGTTAGAAGAGGAAGTTATTAGATGGGAATGTTAGAAAATTTAAATAGTTTAGAGGGTATAAAGAATCTCAAAATAGGTGTACTTGAGGGAGGGGTGTCTTCTGAGAGAGAAATTTCTTTTCTTTCCGGTAAAGAGGCTTTCTTAGCTCTTAAAAGGCAAGGATTAAATGTAGAGGAGGTGGTTATAGATACGGATGACCCTGCTAAAGTCAAGAATATTCTTTTAGAAAGGTGCATAGAGTTAGCCTTTATTGCTCTTCATGGAGAGTTTGGAGAGGATGGGAGGATTCAGGAGATACTGGAAAGCATCAAAATTCCTTATACAGGGTCAGGTCCTTTGGCCAGCAGGAGAGCGATGGACAAAATAATATCGAAAAGAATATTTATTGATAACGATATTCCAACTCCAAATTTTTATGTTTTGAAGAGAGGAAAGTATTCTATTGCACCATTTTATTTCCCTAAGGTTATAAAGCCTTATTACTCTGGCTCAAGTATTGGAGTATTTTTAGTTAATTCTCTTAAGGAATGGGAGAGAGGTGTTTCAGAAGCGTTTAAAGTAAGTGAGAAGTTGATTATAGAGGACTATATCGAAGGTAGAGAGCTTACTGTGGGAATACTAGATGATGAGGCATTAAGTGTTGTCGAGATTATCCCCAAGAAGGAGTATTTTGATTTTGTTAGCAAATATAGCGATGGGATGGCTGGGTTTGAGGCCCCTGCACGTTTAGATGAAGAGGTTTATAAAAAAACTATGGATATAGCCGAACGTGCACACAGAAGCCTTGGGTGCAGACATTTTTCTCGTGTAGATATTAGACTGGATAGGAATAATAACCCTTTTGTTTTAGAGGTTAATTCCATTCCTGGTTTAACTTCCCATAGTCTTTTACCTCTTTCTGCAAGGGTACGAGGGATAAGTTTTGATGAGCTTATACTTAGAATGATAGAGTTGTCGCTAGAGAAGTATGAGGAAAAAGAGAAACAAAAGGTCTAACAATATTGGTAAGAAAAGAAGGATTGCTTTTTTAAGCATAGGGAAAATCTTTTCTGTTTTCTTGGTTATAGGGGGTTTACTCTTTTTTTCTTTTAAGTTATTTTCTTCTTCGTTATTTAAAGTGGACACTATTGAAACAAATATAAATATTGGTAAAGACATAGAAAAAGAAATAGAAGGTAAATCAATATTCCATATAAATACAGATATGGTACGTAGCAAAATATTAAAGAGACATCGGGATATAAAAGAGGTTTGCGTTAGGAAGGTTTTCCCTTCTCTTATTAAGATAGAGGCGGCAAAAAGAATTCCTTTTGCTCAGATTAAGAAAGATGGATTCTATCTTCTTGATAAAGAGAGGGTTTTGTTGAAGAGGAGACTTAAAAGCCCTTATCCGGATGTTTTTATTATCGAGATTGACGATTATAATTCGTCTTTAGAGGAAGGTATAACTGTTAAAGACAAACGGATTGAATTGGCTTATAGTCTTATCGATGCATTAGATAAAAGTGGGTTAGTAGAGAGGTATAAGATAAATACTATAAATGCGACTTTACCTTATAGTATTTCTTTCTTTATAAATGATGTTAATATAATTGTGGGTGAAGGCGATTTTAACAGAAAACTTTTTCTTCTTAAGAGGCTCTTAGAGAAGAGATTCAATAACAAAGTAGATTCCCTGCGCTATATAGACTTGAGATACGCCACAAGCGATGACAATATATATGTAGGTAATAGATGGTAAAGTTTTGTAATGAGAGTTTATGCAGGTTTAAGCTTAGAAAAGAAACGGCTATTTTTTTCATTTGTTTCAATTGAAAAGAGTAAAATAATTTCTTGTATCGATAGAGAACAGAATTTACCTTATAAAGGGATAAATTTAGGAGAGGTTATCGCCGCTAATGTCGATGTTATTAAAGATTTTATATCCCAGCAGGAAAGAAGATATTCTTTTAGAATTGATGGTGTATTTTTCCGAGTGCCTAAAGAATATGCAAAGATAAAAATAGTAGAAGATATTGTCCCTGTAAGTTTACATAGAGGAGAGAAGAAATTGACCAAAAAAGATATTCAGTTTGCGAAGAGACAAATAGAAAATATTGTTTTGGAGTTAAACGAACATTGCGTTCATCATTTGGTATTGGAATATAGAATAGGAAAAAATGCTTTCTACAGCGAACCTTTAGGAGAATGGGCAAAAAACATCTTTTTGAAATCTATGCTTATATTTGTTGATTCTAGTTTATACGATACTTTTAAAGACTGTTTTGACAATGTTGACCTTAGGTTTTCGGGGTTTGTTTACGAAAGCATTGCAGACTATGCAACAATGTATGACGATTGTCCAAATATACACTCTTTCATTGTTAATATAAGAGAGAAGGATACTTTGTTATCTTGTTTCTTAGGTAGACGTATATTGTTTGAGAAGATTTATGAACTTGGAGAGGATAGTATTATAAGGGAAGTATCTAACAGGATTGGTTTGCCCCAAGGTATTATAAGAAGTTTAATTGCAAACTATATATCTTTTAGTGAGATACCGTTTGAGAAAGAAATAACTATTAAGGATGAAGATAAATATTTTAATATCAGTGTTGCTACCATTAATGGGATTGTAAAAGGGGTTGTCAGGGAGAAACTAAGCGAGATTGTATATGATATCAGAGAGGTTCCAAAAGAGGATGGGTGGAGGGTAGCTTTTTTAGGTGTTTTTTCAGGTAAAGAGGGTTTTTACGACTTTATAAAGGATTGCTTTGGTGCAAGCATTCCTAATATCAATCGGTTAAGTAAGAGACATTCTTCTTTTGGGTGTGTGTATTATGGTAAGAGGCCGTTTTTTGAGAAGGATACTTTAGAATGCTCTTTCTGGGAGAGGATGGTTAATATTTATAAAGAGTATTTTTAATGGCAGATAAAGAACTGATTGATGAGCTATTAAAGCAGTTTAAAATTTCTCTTAATAACGCTGCTGTTTACTTTAAAGATCACCCTCTCTTTAAACAGTCGGTGTCTAATACTTACCGTATTTTAGAGGAGGTTTTTTTTACACTCAATCCTTTTTCTCTTGGAATAACTGCTGATTCTCTTTTGGTGGAAGATGACCTTTTCAAAGATGAGCGATTATACAGAGAGATTGCACGCCATTTTCATTATCGCAAGGTAAAAAAAATAGTATTTTTTAGAGGGGTAACTGTTGAGGAACTTTCAGCTTTTATAAGTATTGCCAGTAAACCTTTTAAGGAGCTTATAAAAGAAAACGGGATTAAAGGATGGCTTACTAAAGAAAATGTTTCTAATATTGATGTAGAGGAGTTGGATTATTCAGAATTGTTAGGAACAGCAGAAGGAGAAGAGAGAAAGGATATTTGGAGATTTATTATAGAGAAGGCCTATAGAAAAAAGAGATTCTCTTCTGAAATAAAAGAATTGGCTGAACATTTTGAGGAAGTAATGTCGCAATTTTCTTCCTCCGATTTGGTAGAGGACCCTTCTTTAATCTCAAAGATAGCAGAAGTTATTCGTTATCTAAAGTCAGAAGACATAGAGAAATTTAAACAGTGTAGTAAGATTCTTGTTAAATTCGTTCTTGATAATGGTGATTCTCTTGATAAGGAAGAGATAGCTAGTGAGGTTAGAAGGTTTTTAAGAGAAATTGAGCCACATACATTAAGCGATATACTCTGGGAGTATAATTTTGAAAGTAAAAAGTTTGATACCTTTGCTTTGGAGGTATTCTCAAAATTTCTTGATGGTAGCACTCAAGAGGCCATTGCTACTTCTCTTAAAAAGAAATTTATTGCCAACCGTCATATTCTGAACAATCGGGAAGTAAGAAAAAAATTTGAGGTACTTGTAGCTTCTTTTGAGAATAAATTTGTATCCAGTGTATACATGAGTACCTTAAGCACCCTCATTAAAGAGATGGAGATGTCAGGGGCTATTGATTTTGACCCCGGCGAAATCTTTGTTAATTACCTTTATTTTCTTCTGAATGCACTTTACTTGGAAGAAAAACATTTGAAGGTTGAACTTATAGTTTCTCGGGTTATGAGCAATTGGGATAAGATTCTAGAAGTGAAAGATTTAGTTTTTGTTAAAAACCTTATAGAGGTTTTAGATAGAAAGATAAGAGGTTCTTTGGACAACAGAGTTGTTGATGTATGCGAGAAAGCAAAGAACCAGATTAATTCTTCCATAGAAGAGATTATCCTTGATAATATTAGTAGTATGAGCGGTGAAGATTTCGATTTCTTTTTTAGTCTCATTTCTAAAAGTACTCTTGAACCAGAGATGTATATAGACAAGATTATGAATGAGATGTCTTCGCGCGATAGGTTGATAAAGCTTTTTAATAAGTTCTTTCCTGATAAGGTTGGTGTGTTACTTAAAGCAATAAAAGAGAGTATTTCCACCTTGGGGGCGGCAAAACAAGCAGTAAGTATCTTAAAATATATTGGCTCCGCGGAGTCTTTAGGGATTATGAAACATATATTTAACGTAGGGAATGCTTTTATTAAGATAGAAGTTCTTAAAGCAATGTCTGGCATGGAGATGATAGATGAGGATTTTATACTGAAGGCATTGAGGGATAAAAGTGTATTTATAAAAAAAGAGGCTTTGGGAGTAATAATCTTAAAGGCTCCCCATTTAAAAGAAAAAGCAGTTGATGCTCTTCTTAATATTTTTAATCCCTTGGGTATAAGAAATAATATTCTTGCGGATAATATTAGGATGATTGGAGAAGAAAATATAAAGGAGGCAAGACAGAAATTAATTGCTATAGACAAAAGATTCTATCTGTTTGGAAGCAGGGTTCTAAAAGAAGCAGTAAGAAAAGCTTTGGAGGATTTAAATAAAAGTGAGTAAAGTAGAAATTTTTCTCAAAGAATTATCCTCAGCATTGCAGGTTTTAATGCTTTATTCGGATAGTCATCCTAAGTCAGAGGAAGCAATCAATAATGTTTATAAGAGGTTGACTGATGTGTTGGGCAGTTTCAGAGAGGTTACAATTGGTTTTGTAGGGGGGGAATTGGTTTTTGGTAAGGAGATATTTTTTGAATTAAGCAAACGCATGGGTATTCTTACGAAAAACTTAGAGTCCAAAGGTATTGAGAAAATGATATTTAGGTTTGGCGTAAGCAAAGATGAGCTAAGAAAATTTATGTCTGCCTTAATAAAAAAGATGGATGATACAGAGGATTTCTTAAGCTATTTTGAACGTCTTGAATTGGAGAATATTGATGTGGGCAAAATAAAAATAGATAAAGAAGTGGTAAAGGAGGATATAAGTTTAACTGACTACGAGAGTGCTTTAGGTGTTGTGTCAGATTCATTTAAAGGGATACTGCGAGGGGAATTTGTTGATTCTTATAGCACGCGCAAGGCGATGAAGAGTGTTTTAAGTATGGTTTTAGAAGGTCGCTGGGATTTACTTATGTTAACTTCAATTAAAAGGCATGATTTGTCTACCTTTGTTCATTCTTTAAATGTGAGTGTCTTAGCAATGGTATTTGCTTCTAAATTAGCATTGACTAAAGATGATGTACTTGATATAGGTACTGCAGGACTTTTTCATGATATCGGTAAGATTGCCATTTCGCGAGAAGTAATTAATAAACCCAGTGTTTTAACTGAGGAAGAGATGGAATATGTAAAAAGCCATACTATCCTTGGTGCAGAAATTCTTCTTCACCAGGTTGATTCTTTGGGGTTTCTGCCATCATTGGTCGCTTTTGAGCATCACCTTCGTTATGATTTGAAAGGATATCCTAAGTTACGCTACCCCCGGAAGCCTCATTTTATCTCTTTAATGGTGTCTTTATGTGACTGTTATGATGCCCTTCGCTCAAGAAGGAGTTACAAAAGAGACTATCCTCCTGAAATGATATATGAGATTATGAAGAGAGAAAGAGGGGGGTTATTCAGTCCGGAGTTATTCGACAGATTTTTTGGTTTCTTGGGTGTATATCCTGTAAGTACAATTGTGGAATTAGATAGAGGGTTGGTTGGTATAGTAAGAAGGCAAAATGAAGAGGATATTTTTTCTCCTGAGGTAGAGATAGTTTCTCCTCCCCAGAGACGGGGTGAGTTGATAGACCTAAAAGACGCAAAAGAAATAAAGATAAAGTCCTCTCTTAATCCTTTCTCTACAGGAAAGGATTACCTTTCTTTTATTTAATATTCTTTTCTCTGTTACTTATAATGAAACTGGTATTTCTATCAAACCGCCTTTAAAACGCCGAACGTTTTCTTACTGCAGGGATTTGTTAAAAGGATGTTGTTAAGCTGTTTCTTAAGTTAGGTATATTAATAATTTTATCTCTATTTTGATAATTATTTATATTGCTAACTATAATAATGTGTGATAAAATTACCAAGTTGTAACAGTGCATACCTAAAAACTATGCAGATGAGAGTTGACCCACGTAAGCTAAAAAGAACTATTTCTTGTTTTAAAGGAAAACGCATCTTAGTGGTAGGAGATTTGATTTTAGACCACTATATTTTTGGAAATGTAGAGAGAATTTCTCCTGAAGCTCCTGTTCCTGTAGTATGGGCAAGAAGGGAGAAGTATCTGGGGGGAGGAACCGCTAATGTAGGACTTAATATTATAGACTTAGGAGCTCATGTTAGTTTGTGTGGTATAGTGGGGCAGGATTATTTTGGGAAAGTTCTTCTTTCTTTGATAAAAGACAAAGGAATAGATACCAGATTCATTGTAAAGGATAAAAAAAGGCCTACTACCTTAAAGACTCGTATTATTGCCCAGCATCAGCAGGTAGTAAGGGTGGATTGGGAGTCGCATGAGGAAATGTCTTTAGACACCTGTAACAGAATATTGAATAAGGTTAAGAGGACAATTGATGATTTTGATGCTGTTATCTTAGAAGATTATGGCAAGGGGATGATAAATCCCTATTTAGTAGAGGAACTGGTCAGCTTATGCAAAAAGAAGAGTAAGATAGTGAATGTTGACCCTAAAGAAGAACATTTCGACTATTATGAAGGAGTAACAGCACTTACTCCTAACCTCAAAGAAGCTGAGTACGCCGTTGGTTTTAGGGTTAAGAAGGCGTCGGATATTAGGTTTTTAGGTAAGACACTCATTGAGAAAATAAAACCAAAAGCCCTTCTTCTTACACTGGGTGAAGAAGGTATGAGTTTGTTTTGTGAAGGGAAAATTTATAAGATACCCACTACTGCTTTAGAAGTTTTTGATGTTACAGGAGCAGGAGATACTGTGATTGCCGTTTTTACCCTTGCTTTGGCTTCGGGGGCATCCTTTTTGCAAGCAGCTGTCTTAGCTAATTTCGCCGCAGGTATTGTAGTAGGTAAATTAGGAGCAGCTACCACACACCCTGCTGAGCTACGTGAAATGATAGATGCTAGTTTTGAGAGGTTAGTTATCCATTGATATGGAAGCAATAGGAGTTATACCTGCACGTTTAGAGTCACAAAGACTGTCACGTAAGCTTTTAAGAAGGGTATTTGGTAAGCCTATTATTCAGTGGACATGGGAGAATGCCAAGAGAGCGCATTTGCTTGACAGACTAATTGTGGCCTGTGATAGTAGCGAGATAGTAGATACTGTAAAAGAGTTTGGAGGAGAAGCCGTTCTTACTTCTTTAGACCACCGTTCAGGCAGTGATAGGATAGCAGAGGCAGTAAGAGATATAGATGTAAGAATAATAGTTAATATTCAAGCAGATGAACCTTTAATCCATCCTTCGGTAATTGATAGCTTAGTTGCCTGTATGATAGATAATTCCTCTATTTTAATGGCAACTGTTAAGAAAAAAATTGATGACGAAGACGAAATAAATAACACAAGTATAGTGAAGGTAGTTACAGATAAGGATAATTTCGCTCTGTATTTTTCTCGTTTTCCTATACCTTTTTTGCGAGAAAAGAGTAAGGATGTTGTGTATTACAAACATCTTGGTATATATGCTTATACAAAAGATTTTCTTTTTACTTTTAAAAACCTTCCTTTTTCTTATCTTGAGGAGTGTGAGAGGCTAGAACAGTTAAGAGCCCTTGAAGCAGGATATAGAATTAAGGTTATAGAGACTAAATTTGATTCATGGGGGGTAGACACCGAGGAAGATTTAAGAAAGGTAGAGAGTATTTTATCCCAGAGAGGTTATGCCTAAGAAATATATATTTATTACTGGTGGAGTAGTTTCAAGTTTGGGAAAAGGTATTGCTTCTGCTTGTATAGGAAGACTTTTAGAGTCAAGAGGTCTTAAGGTAAACCTTATAAAATGTGATCCTTATATCAATGTTGACGCTGGTACGATGAATCCTTTTCAGCACGGTGAGGTGTACGTTACTGATGATGGCGCAGAAACTGATTTAGATCTGGGGCACTATGAACGTTTTACTTCAGTCTCTTTAAATAGCAGCAATAACATTACTACGGGTAAGATTTACTACTCTGTTATTGCCAAAGAAAGAAAAGGTGAATATTTAGGAAGTACAGTCCAGGTTATTCCCCATATAACCGACGAGATTAAATCTTTTATCAGGAAAGCATCGCTACATAAAAAGTTTGATGTTGTGATTGTAGAAATTGGAGGAACAGTTGGTGATATCGAAAGTTTACCTTTCTTAGAGGCAATAAGACAGATGAGAATAGAGCTAGGTAGGAAGAACGCACTAAATATTCACATAAGTTTGATTCCTTTTATAAAGGCAGCATCTGAGCTTAAAACAAAACCTACACAGCACAGCGTGGGAAAATTAAGAGAGATAGGAATTCAACCGGATATCATCCTTTGTCGGACAGAGTACCCTTTAGGCAAGAAGATAAAAGAAAAGATAGCGCTTTTCTGTAATGTTGAGTCTAAAGCTGTAATACAAGCGTTGGATGTAAAAGAAGTGTATGAAATCCCCCTTGTTTTTAGTAAAGAGGGATTAGATGATATTATTGTGGAGAAACTTAACTTAAGGTGCAAAGAGAAGGATTTGCAAGATTGGTATAGTAAAGTGGTGGAGCCAGCTTTGTATCCTGAAAGGGAGGTTTCTATAGCTGTCGTTGGCAAATATATTCAGTTACAGGATGCTTATAAATCTATTTATGAAGCATTGCGTCACGCCGGATTCAGTAACAAAGTGAAAGTTAATATAAAAAAAGTTGATTCTGAGGAGATTGAGTCAAAAGGGCCTGCCAGTTTACTTTCAGATGTGTGTGGTATTTTGGTGCCGGGGGGGTTTGGCGAGAGAGGCATTGAGGGTAAGATTTCTGCTATACGCTTTGCTCGCCAGAATAGCATTCCCTTTTTGGGTATTTGTCTGGGGATGCAGCTTGCTGCGATTGAATTTTCAAGAAATGTGTTAGGCTTTAATGACGCTCATTCTACAGAGTTTAGCCGTAAAACAAAGCACCCTGTTATTTTTCTTTTACCGTCTCAGAGAGCAAGGAAAAATTTGGGTGCAACTATGCGTTTAGGCATATATCCTTGTAAAATAAAGAGTGGCACAAGGGCTCACGATGCTTATGGGAAAGACTTGGTTTATGAACGCCACAGGCATCGTTATGAGTTTAACAACAAGTTTAGACGTGTCTTTGAAGGAGCCGGCGCGGTATTTTCTGGTATATATGATAAGATGAATCTTGTTGAGATAATGGAGTTATCAGCTCATCCTTGGTTTGTAACGTGTCAATTTCATCCTGAATTTAAGTCCAAACCGGACAGGGCACATCCTCTTTTTAGGGAATTTATTAAGGCATCTTTAAAGAAAGCTGATGAGAAAGAGAGATATTAAATTTATTTTTATTGCTGGTCCATGCGTAATAGAGGATAAACAAACCGTTTTAAAAACAGCTAGTTATCTTAAAGAGGTAAGTTCCCAATATCCTGTGGATTTCATTTTTAAGGCCAGCTTTTATAAGGCAAACAGAACTTCTATGAAGTCATTTCGTGGTCCGGGTCTAACAAAAGGACTTAGAATCTTAGAAGAAGTCAAAAGAAAATTTGGTCTTAGAGTATTAAGTGATGTGCACTGTCGCAATGATGTCAAAGAGGTAAAAGATGTTCTTGATGTTATTCAAATACCAGCGTTCTTGTCTCGTCAGACAGATTTAATAGTGAAGGCTGCTCAGACTAACAAGATTATAAATATTAAAAAGGCGCAGTTTATGTCTCCCTACGATATAAAATATGTGATTGAAAAAGTTACATCAGTAGGGAATAAAAAGATTTTTGTTACAGAAAGAGGGACATGCTTTGGTTATAACAATCTTGTGGTGGATTTTCGTTCTTTTTTTATTATGAGAGAGTTTGGCTATCCTGTGATTTTTGATGTTACCCATTCTTTGCAGCGACCTTCTCTTTTAAAAGGAGTTTCAGGGGGCGACAGAGAGTTTGTTGAACCTATGGCTTTAGCAGGTGTTGCTTGCGGCGTTGATGGGTTGTTTATGGAAGTTCACCCTTGGCCTCGGCGAGCGCGTTCTGATAAGGCTACAATTTTTCCTTTAAAAAAGATAGAGAGCCTTTTGAATAGGGTATTTAAAGTAAAGAGGGCGATAGATGAAGATTAATAAGGAAAGAATTAAAAACTGGGCTAAAGAAGTATTGAGCATTGAAGCAAAAGCAGTAAGAAACCTAAGGGATAACATCAATAATAGTTTTGTAGAGGCAGTTAAGGCGCTTGCTTCTTGTAAAGGAAGAATTGTTGTTACAGGTATGGGTAAGGCGGGGATTATAGGTCAGAAATTTTCTGCTACTCTTTCATCAACAGGTTCTAGTTCTTTCTGGTTGCATGCAGCAGAGGCTGTACATGGGGATTTAGGAAGGATTAAAGAAGATGATATTGTGTGTGTTTTTTCTTATAGCGGGGAAACAGAAGAGATAAAGAATCTGATTCCCTTTGTGAAAAAGATAGGTTCTAAAATAATAGCATTTACAGGAAATAAAAAGTCTAATCTAGCAAGATACGCTGATAGTATTATCGATGTTAAAGTAGAAAAAGAGGCCTGCTCTTTAGGGCTAGCCCCTACTACTTCTACTACTGCAATGTTGGCTATGTGTGATGCTGTCGCTGTGTGTTTGCAAAGAATAAAGGGGTTCCAGGAAAAAGATTTTGCTTTTTTTCATCCACGGGGTTCTTTAGGCAGACGGCTATTGCTTAAAGTCAAAGATATTATGCGTAAGGGAAAGTTTAATCCCATTGTTAACGAAGATAGTTTAGTTAAGGACGTTTTGGTTAAGATTACGTCTTCTCATGCGGGAGCAGCTTCTGTAGTGGATAAAAAGAAAAGATTAGTGGGGATATTTACTGATGGTGACTTAAGAAGAAATTTAGAGCGCGATCCTTATATACTAAGGCGCAAGATAAAAGAAGTAATGACGAAGAACCCCACTAAAGTGTATGATAGTGATTTAGCTTCAGAAGCTCTTAAGGTTTTGGAAAGCAAAAAGATAGATGAGGTTCCTGTAGTTAACAATAACCTTAAGGTAGTGGGTATGCTTGACGTGCAGGATTTAATAGCCGCAGGAATCATATAGAGATTATAGTATTTGACAAATGAAAAGAGTAAAGAATCTATTCAAAAAGGTCAAACTACTTATTCTTGACGTTGATGGAGTACTGACTAAAGGAGAAATAATTTATGACAGTCTAGGGAAGGAACTTAAGATTTTTAACGTTAAGGACGGTCTTGGTGTTTATATTATAGGAAAAGCAGGTATAAGGGTAGTACTTCTTACTGCAAAGGATTCTGGGGTGGTAAGGAAGCGCGCCCGTGATATGGGGGCAGATTTGTATGGTGGAGTTTTGCCTAAAGAGAAGGTTCTTTCTGCGATAAAAAAGAAATACAAGGTAGCTAATAGCGAGATATGTTTTGTGGGCGATGACCTTATTGATATAGGGGTTATGAGGAAGGTCGGCTTACCTATAGCAGTTAAAGATGCATCAGAGGAGGTAAAAAAAGTCGCTGTTTATGTTACCAAGCATAAAGGTGGTGAGGGCGCTGTTAGAGAGGTTATAGAGCATATTTTGAAGTCAAAGGGTATATGGAAAAAGTCCTTAGAAAAAGTTGCTTTTTCCTAAAGAAAGAG
>CAYVYZ010000014.1:0-34516 GCA_964455875.1 uncultured Planctomycetia bacterium
GGGGTCGCGGGTTCAAATCCCGCCCTCCCGACATATAAAAAACTTTCATACCCAGATAGTTCTGTTATAAGAAAAGGCTTAAGCTAACCCTTAAGCCAAAAGAGTTTAAGAAGAATTTTTCTCAAATTATTCATGCTTCTTTGCAGAATAAGGCAGTGACAGTGGAGTGCAAGAAAGGGAAACTATAGGTTTTCCTTTTTGAGAAGCAAGGTGGCATTGAAGGGGTGGGGAATTCAAATCCTGTCTTCCCAACGTTTTTTGATAATTATCTTAATAATTTTCAGACACCCTATGTTTGAGAATCTAAGAATAATTTACTAATTATAAGGAATACCAGGATTAACATATTTTTAAGGGGAGCGTATGAATACCTATAATGGCCCTGAAAGGAGAAAACATAGACGTATTGATGTAAGTTTTATAGTAAGTTACCGTATTAAGAAGGAAAGAGATAATAGTGATTTATCCCAGACTAAAAATGTAAGCGAAGGAGGAATGCTTCTTACTACTAACCGTAAGTTTGACAAAGGAACACATTTAGAGATGGTTATACGTTTCCCTTTTCTTCCAAAAAGGATAAATATAGAAGGAGAAGTGGTTGACTCGAAAGAGGTTGTAAGAAATGTTATCTATGAAACAAGAATAAAATTTTTCGGTTTAGAGGAAGCAATAATCAGCAGCCTCAGCGATTTTGTTAAGAAACATTCCCAAAAATAGAACCATGAAACTTAATCGGAGAATAGGAATAATTGGACTGGGAACCGTAGGGGAAGCTACTTTAAGTGCTATAAAGAAGTATCGTTCTTTAGTGTATAAGAGGACTGAACTAAATATAGAGATTGTTAAGGTGTGCGATATAAGAAAGAATAAGAAAAAGCTTTTTTACAGATATTCAGTTCCTTTTACTACTAATCCTTACGATATTATAAATGATAGTGGAATTGATATTGTAGTTGAGCTTATTGGAGGCATTGAACCGGCAAGAACATATATCATTGAGTCTCTTAAAAAAGGTAAGGATGTGGTTACTGCAAATAAAGCTTTGCTTGCACATTATGGTAAGAGTATTTTTCAGCTTGCTAAAAAGTTAAACAGAAATATTGGTTTTGAGGCTTCTGTATGTGGCGCTGTGCCATTAATTCGCAGTATTTCCGAAGGTCTTGTGGGGTGTAAAGTTAAAAAATTATATGGTATTCTTAATGGCACTACCAATTACATTCTTTACAGGATGGAAAAAGACCATTTGGATTTTAGCGATGCCCTTAAGGATGCTCAAAGCAAAGGCTTAGCGGAGAGGTATTCTGATTTGGACATAAAAGGAGTCGATGCTCTTCATAAGTTGTCTATATTGAGTTACTTGTGTTTTGGTGTATGGCCAAAAATAGATAATATTTATGTGGAGGGAATATCAAAGGTTTCTCTTCTTGATATAATGTATGTAGAAGAACTTTCCTATAAGATTAAACTTCTGGCAATTGCTAAGAAAGAGAAGAATGAGTTGGATTTGAGGGTTCATCCCGCTTTAGTCCCTTCAGAGCATCCTCTTTCTCAAGTTAATGCGTCTTTTAATGCGGTATGGCTTGATTCTTACCCTGCAGGAGAACTTCTCTTTTACGGAGAGGGAGCAGGAGGAGTGCCTACATCCAGCTCTGTTGTTTCCGATATTGTTAACATTTCCTTTGCAAAGCCACGGTTTATTCAGGAAAGAAGTAGTGATATTAAGTTTACAAAAATAGGGAGTCTATTCAATCGTTACTACATAAGATTTATGGCGAAGGATCGTCCAGGTGTGTTGGCAAAGATATCAAAGATTCTTGCTTCTTTCGGCATAAGTATTGCCAGTGTCACCCAGAAGGAAAGAGAAAAAAAGAAATTTGTTCCCATTGTAATGCTTACTCATGAGGCAAAAGAGGAGAATATGCGCCGGGCCCTTTCTAAGATTGATAAACTTTCTGTAATAAAAGGTCCCTCTCAGCTTATAAGAATCGAAGATTTATGAAGATAGCTAATTATCAAGGTGTAATAGAGCGCTATAGACGATTTCTCCCTGTGGGTAAAGACACTCCTGTAGTCACCCTCTTAGAGGGAAATACTCCTTTAATATTCTCGCCTAAAATTTCCGAAATTTTAGGCTCAAAGTTTAGGGTTTTTCTTAAATATGAGGGGCTTAACCCGACAGCTTCATTTAAAGACCGTGGTATGACGGTTGCTGTGTCTCTTGCTAAAGAGGAAAAACAATCGGCAGTAATTTGTGCTTCTACAGGGAATACTTCCGCTTCTGCTGCTGCTTATGCAGCAAGAGCTAACTTAAAATGTATTGTGCTAATTCCTCAAGGGGCCATTGCTCTGGGAAAGTTAGCCCAGGCGTTGATGCACAAGGCGGAGGTAATTGCTATAAGAGGGAATTTTGACGATGCGCTTAAGTTGGTTCGAGATATTTCCTCGCATTACCCTGTAAGACTGGTCAACTCTTTAAATCCTCATAGAATAGAAGGTCAGAAGACGGCTGCTTTTGAAATCATAGACACTTTAGGTGATGCTCCCACATTTCATTCTCTTCCTGTAGGCAATGCAGGGAATATTACTGCTTATTGGAAAGGTTACAAAGAATACTATAGTTACAAGAAAGCGTCGCATCTTCCTGTAATGCTGGGTTTTCAGGCAAAAGGTTCTTCTCCTATTGTAAAGGGGCGCCCTTTTAAGAAGCCAAAGACTATTGCTACAGCAATAAGAATAGGTAATCCTGCCAGCTGGCAAAAAGCTTTAGAGGCAAAAGAAGAGTCAAAAGGAATAATTGGCGCTGTAACCGACAGAGAGATAATTTATGCTTATAGATTATTGGCTTCCCAAGAGGGGATATTTGTAGAGCCTGCTTCCAGCGCTTCAATAGCGGGTCTTTTTAAGTTGAAAAAAGAAGGTTATTTTAGGCCGTTTGAGAAAAGGTTAAAGGAAATTATTATTACCTGTACCCTAACAGGTCACGGTCTTAAGGATCCCCAGCTTGCTGTAAAGAAAGTCAAGCCGCCCAAGGTGGTTGAACCACACCTTGAGGCAGTTATCAAAAAAGCCCGTATCTAAAACCAACAATGAGAGATTTGTATTATATTTTTTCCAACACCTTAAAGAATTTTCTCAATCAATACCATTCTAATATAGAGCCTCCTTTGTGGGAAGTCCCCAGGGAAGAGAAATATGGCGATTTTTCTACAGCAGTTGCTCTAAAAATAGCTTCTTTATCAAAGAAGGACCCTATGAAGGTTGCATCTGAGCTGAAAAAAGTATTAGAAAAGGAGCTTAAAAGGTACACTGAACATATAGAAATTATAAAACCAGGATTCGTTAATGTTTTTATTTCCCATAAAGGGCTGATTGATTCTCTTAATAAGATTATTAAAGAAAAAGAAAAGTTTTTCCAAGAAAAAAGAAAACGGAGAGTAATTCTGGAATTTGTGAGCGCTAATCCTACAGGCCCTTTATCTATTGCCCATGGCCGTCAGGCCGTTGTGGGTGATGTGATTGGGCGCGTTTTAAAGTTTTTCGGCAACGATGTATATAGAGAGTATTATTTAAATGATGAGGGCAGACAAATAAAACTTTTAGTGGAGTCTGTAAGAGAGAGGATGAAAGAAATTAAAAAAGAAGATTTTTCTTTGCCTCCTGATGGCTACCATGGTGAGTATATAAAAGATATTGCTCAGAAGGCTTTAAACGTGAAGGATGAGAAGTTAGAGGCCTTTATTCTTTCTAATATGGTCTCTCTAATAAAGAATGAACTTTCGCAGCTGGGGGTAAGTTTTGACGGTTGGTTTAGCCAGAAGGAGTTGATAAAAGAAGGTAAGGTAGATAAGGCAATAAGCTTTCTCAGAAAAAAAAGGCTTGTCTATGATAAAGATAAGGCAGTGTGGTTTTTATCTACCAAGTTTGGTGACGACAAAGATAGGGTGTTAGTGAAAAGCGATGGCGAGCTTACCTATTTTGCTTCGGATGTTGCTTATCATAGAGATAAGGCGCAGAGAGGCTTTAATGAGATGATTAATCTTTGGGGGCCTGACCATCATGGCTATATAAAGAGGGTTAAGGCAGCAGTAAAGTCTTTTGGGTACGATGAGGGAATGTTGAAGGTTATTATTATTCAATTGGTAACGATTAAAACCAAAGAAAGAATGTCGCGTCGCAAAGGCACAGCAATTCTTTTAGCTGATTTGATTAATGAGGTTGGTAAAGATGCGGCAAGGTTTTATTATCTTTTAAGAAGGAATTCTTCTCCTCTTGAGTTTGATATTGATTTAGCTAAGAGTATTTCTTTTGACAATCCTCTTTACTATATTCAGTATGCCCACGCGCGCATAAAAAGTATTTTTAGTAAAGCTAAGATAGAAGAATTTTACCCTCGTTTTAGCCAGTATTTAGAAACTGAAGATTTATTTCTTATAAGGCATATCCTGCAGTTTGCCCATTGTTTGGATAAAGTATATTATAGTTTAGAGCCAGTCTTTTTGATTGAGTATCTTAAAGGTTTGTCTTCTTCCTTTCACAACTTTTACGAAAGAGAAAGGGTTCTAAGCGATGACAGGAACAAGACGTTTGCAAGATTGAACCTTTTAGAGGCGTTAAGGATTGTTTTGAATTGCGGTTTGGGGCTTCTGGGTATCCCAGCCTGGAATAAGATGTAATAGATACAATGAGAAAAAGATGGGAAATTTCTTTTTTCTCTGCAGAAGCTTTTGAATTAGCGAAGAAGTATAATTTAAGCCCTATTACTGTCCAACTTCTGATTAACCGGAAGGTAAAGGAGGAAGACTTTTTAACTTTTCTTGGTTATAAAGATTATTCTTTTGCATCTTGTAGGCTTCTTCCTGATATTGATAAGGCAACAGAAAGAATAAATAAAGCGATAAAGGACAAGGAGAAAATTTTTCTCTTCGGTGATTATGATGTAGATGGGCTTACGTCTTTAACAATTTTTTATGAATACATAAAGAATAAAGGTGTGGATTTTTCCTTTTATATTCCTCACCGTATAAAAGAAGGCTTTGGCTTAAACAAGGAGGCTTTAAAAAAGATAAAGCAAGAGGGAGCAGGCCTTGTTATATCTTTTGATTGTGGCACTAATGCCTACGAAGAGATTAATTTTGCCGCATCTTTAGGTATGGATGTTATTGTTGTAGACCACCATAAACCCAAAAAAGGGAAAACTCCTGCTTATGCCTTTGTTAACCCAAAAAGAGACGACGTTTTTTATCCTTTTGAATATTTGAGCAGTGCTGCGGTTACTTTTAAACTGGTTGAGGCTTTAGAAGGTAAAGAGCGTAATGACTTACTTGATTTAGTGGCTTTGTCAGTAGTATGCGATGTTGTGCCTCTTATAGGGGAGAACCGGGCATATCTAAAGGAGGGTTTAAGGCGCTTTAGGAATAGTTCCAGAGTTTCTATAAATGCTCTTTGTGAAGCAAGTGGTATTAAGAGAGAAAACGTAGATGTTTTTCATCTGGGTTATATTCTGGGACCGCGCATCAATGCTTCAGGTAGGGTTAATACAGCAAAGGATGCCTTAAAGATGTTTTTAGAAGAAGACTTTATATTAGCGAAAGAACATGCTCTAAAGCTTGATAGATATAATCGCCTCAGGCGGGACATAGAAACAGCGGTGTTAAGAGAGGCTGATGATTTTATTGCTGCTGATTTGAAGGATAAGCCGGTGTTAGTATTATATAAAGAGGGATGGCATTATGGAGTATTGGGCATTGTGGCGTCCCGATTGGTGGATAAATATTATCGTCCTTGCTTTGTAATTGGGTTTGATAAGGAAATGGGGAAAGGTTCGGCCCGTTCCATAGAAAATTTTAACCTTATGGAGGCGTTAGGATACTGTGAGGAGTATCTTTTTGCTTACGGAGGTCATAAGAAGGCGGCTGGCATAGAGATTTTTTATAAAGACGTAGAATCGTTTAAGAGTGAATTAAACAGGGTGGCAGAAAAAATGTTAAATGGAACTGATCTTATACCTGTCGAGAGGATTGATTTAGAAATAGGGTTTAAAGATATAACATTTTCTCTTTTGGATGATATTGAGAGAATGAAGCCTTTCGGAGAAGGTAACCCCGCTCCTTTGTTTGTTACTAAGGAAGTGAGGTTAAAACAGCCTCCTAAGAAGATAAGTAATGGTATGTATTCTGTGTGGTTTACCCAAGATGGGTTTACTTATGAAGGTGTATATTCTGCAAAGGATGATTTTACCAGCATCTTTGAGTATGCAAGAGAATTTGATATTGTGTATCGCCTGCAGAAGAATAATTATCACAACAGCGTAAGGTTATTTGTTCGTGATGTGCATCTTAGGTAGGTATCAGTTATTCCTTTATGTGTGGGGTGATTTTTCTCTTATACTTGGGAAAATTAGCTTGCCGCTTTTTATACATTTAGTACACACCAGGATTTTTCTTATTTTACCATCTATGATAACCCTTTTTCTCTGAAGGTTAGGTTGGAATTTTCTTTTTGTTATCCCTGTGGTTTTTTTACCAACACCGCCTTTCTTTTTAGCTAATCCTCTGCGTGTAATAGAGTTACCACTGATTGCTTTTTTTCCGCAAATCGCACATTTTCTTGCCATACGGTTCCTCCTTTAAATAGCGTTTGTTGAAAAGTTAATATACAAACTAAGTGGGATTCTGTCAAGAGAAAATATCCCTTATCTTGTATGCTTATTTATACAATCAAGGGATACTTAAACTATTATCTGCAAATTTCTAAGACAGGGAATTGACAGCCAAATAAAAAAAGGCACATCCTCAAAAAGGTGGTTACCACAAATATTAATCTTTTTTAGAAGGAGAATACGCCTTATGAAAAGATGTGTTAATTTTTTTTGGAATAAGTATTGACCTAAGCATTTATTTTCGGTATACTTAAGAAAAAGGAGGTGGGTATGATTAGCAGAGTAAGATTATCTTTAGTATTAAGCTTTTTTGTTCTGTCTCTTTTTTTGACTTATCATGTAAAGGCGCAGGAAGTTGGCATTGATGAGCTTTCCCAGATGTACGGAGAGGAAATAATTGTTACTTCCACCAAACGCGCCCAGAAGGTTAAAGAGTCTCCCTCGGCCATAACCGTTATAACAAAAGAAGATTTAAACCAGCTGGGGGTATTTAATATTGTTGATGCGCTTAATACCGCCCCGGGGGTTTACTTTGGCGATGTCCTTTCCAGTTTTCCTTTAGCAGGGGGAATAAGAGGGTTTCATAAAACGCCCGCTAATAAAGTTGTCCTTCTTGTTGACGGCGCCCCTCAGATGTTTGAGGTTTATGGTTTTCCTTCTCTCATAGCTTCACCCATTTCAATTAAGGATATTGAGAGGATAGAAATTTTGAGAGGTCCGGGTTCATCGCTCTACGGAGCAAACGCTATGTTCGGAGTGATAAACATTATTACCAAAAAGCCTAAGGATACACAGGAGAATATTTTTTCTGTTACTGCAGGCGAGCAGGGAACATTTTTGACAGAATACATCCATTCCAATTCCATAGACAACAGGCTGTTTTACCGTCTCTCTTTGGGGTGGGAACAGCAGGATCATCACGGTTATGTTGCTTTGGGCGATGACCCAGCTTATAAATATGTCCGTTACGCCCTGAACACAGATTATATTATCAATGATAATTCCAGTTTAAATATTCAGGGGACTTATGTGGACGCCAGAAGGTTTTATGCTGCTTTTGAAAGCACAGGAGTTGCGGACTTCCGCAATTCAGATTATTACACCGCAGCATTGACTTATACCTCAAAAGAACCCAACATTACAATAAAAGCATACTGGGACTTAAAAGATTTGTGGGATACAGGAACTATCTGGAGTGCAACAACTAATAGTCTCGTCAGGTCTCTTTATTTTAAAATGGGCACAAGAGGTGTTGATTTTCAGCATTCCTTTAATCCCTTTGACAACGATATCCTTGTGTGGGGAGCAAATTATGTTCAGACCTGGGTTGAAGGGTTTACCATGAATACTCTTGCCGGAGGCGCTAAACGCCGCCATGATGCCCATGGAGTTTTCTTTGACAATACTTATAGCGTAAGCGATAAAACGAAGCTATATACAGGTTTAAGGTTTGACCATTATCCCAATAGCGGGGATACTCTTTCTCATCGTTTAAGCGTTACCCATCAGCTCAATGAAAACCATAATTTGCGCTTTACGTGGGCGACATCTTTCCGCAACCCGGATTTTATTGAGAGTTATTACTACAATCCAGGTATTCCTACTGTTATTGGACACGAGAGTAATAATCCCGAGAAAGCAGAGACTTTTGAGATAGGATGGCGGGGCCGCCTTAACAAAAAGTTAACAGGTGAAACAAATATTTTTTATACCCGTGTTGCTGATTTAATATGGTTTATGCAAACAGGGGCTGCAACATTGGAGCATATAAATATAGAAAACTTTAAACAGATAGGTTTTGAGACAGAGCTTCGTTATATCTTTACCAAATGGTTAAGCGGTATATTGAACTATACTTATTATGAAATGTGGGAAGAACACCAGGCGTTTGTTAATTCGTCCAATGCAGACTTTTTAGATATGACCCCTCAACATATGCTCAAACTGCAGTTAAGGGCGAAATTTGACAATGGTTTTTTTGCTACCCTTGCTATGCGCTATATGGGTAGCAGCATTTGGCGTCAGTATAACTGGACAGGCGACCCTTCTGGAGTTACAACTGTTGCAGGAGGCAAGGCTGAAGATTATATTTGTGTTGACCTTAACCTTGGCTATAAATTCCAGCTTTTAAACAACGAGGCGCAGATTTCCGTGGCAGCCTTTAATCTTTTTGATAAAGAATACGATGACTACCCTATAAGCACTTACTCTGTAGGAAGAACAGTCGTAGGATCGTTTACCTACAACTTCTGATAATTTTATATCCGCGGCACATTCTATGTAAGGAATGTGCCGCGCTTCTATAATAGAATTTGAAAAGACTGGAAACAAAGAGGTGTAGCAATGAAAAAGATAAGTGTATTCTTTTTCTTTCTGTTATTTATCTGTGGTATTTATGTTTACGCTCAGGAAGTTGCCCTTATCGTTAGCAGCGATTTAAAGGTTTATGACATCTGCCGCAATAGCCTGAAAGAGAAGGTCAAGTTCCCTTTAAAGGAGTATTTTGCTCACGGCGATGTTGACAACATAGAGGAGGCAATAGCAGATATTAAGAGACAGAAGGTTGACTTAGTGTGTGTTGTGGGGGCAAAGGCCGCTCAGGTAGCAAGGGATGAAATTGAAGATATTCCTGTAGTTTTTACTCTTGTGGTTAACCCTAGCCAGTATAATCTTAGAGACACAAATATATGCGGAGTGCGTGCAGATATTTCTCCTGATGTTGTATTTAAATATTTAAAAGAGTTGGACTTAGGTATAGAGAAGATAGGCGTAATCTACAGCAAAAGAAATAGTAATGTTGTAGAAGAAGCCAAAAGGTCAGCTTACGAGTCTGGCTTTGAGGTGGTAGCAGAGAAGGTAGAAAGCCTTCGGGAGGTTGCTTCGAAGTTAAAAGATATCCAGAATAGAATTGATGCTTTCTGGGTTATTCCAGACCCTTTTATTGCCAACAGCGCAGCATTTGAGCGGCTTCTGCTTATAAGCGTTTCTAGAAAGATACCTTTAGTTGTGCCAGCAGCAGCCTTTGTAAGGAAGGGAGGGCTTATAGGTATTGATGTAGACTATAAAGACCTTGGCGAACAAACAGCAGAAATTATAAATTCAATCTTAGACAAAGAAAGCTCCCCAGAAAGCATTGGTATACAGTATCCGCGAAAGCATAGGTTGATTATTAATTCTAAGATGGCGGATAAACTAAATATTTCTATTCCTGCTTCTCTTCTAGAGAAGGCCTATACAGTAGTTAAATAAAAGGAGCCGTAAGTGCGTATTAAGATTAAGATAGGAATACGGGAAAAGTTTATGGTTTATGTGGCTGGTTTTCTTGTGCTTCTTGGAGTTATTCTTACTACAGCCTCCATAACGCAGCAGAAAGAAACACTTAAAGAGCTTGAAAATGAGAAGATAGGTAAAATTTTTTCTTTAGCGGATAATGTTGCTGCTCGCAGTGTAGTAAGTATTCTTTTGGGAGATTCACAGAAATTAGAGGACCTTGCAAAAGAAATATTTAGCAAAGAGGACCTTTCCTATATAGATATTGAGGATATGGAAGGGAATGTTTCCTGTGTAGAGGGTGATGGTTCAGCAATAGAGAAGGTAGATATAAAACAGATACGAGATAAAAAAATCAGATATTTTTTTAAAGATCATAAAAGGTATTGTGAGGTTATCGCTTTTGTGCATTCTAAGGAGGAAACAGCCTCGCAGGAAGGAATGTTTGGGGAGAGCGAGGGAAGTAAGGAAAAAAAAATAGGGATTGTCCGTTTAGGCATTTCCCTTGAGAAGATAGATATTCAGTCAAGAAAGATGATGCAGCGTAATATTTTACTTATGTTGGTTACTGTAATTCTATGTATGGTTTCAACATACTATATTTTTACAAGGGTTATAAATATTCCTATAAACCAACTAATCAGTGTGGTCAAAAGAGCAGCGGAAAAAGGAGACCTTACCGGCGAGATAAAAGTGCCGCAGACAAACGATGAAATAGCTGCCCTGCTTAACTCTTTCAACGCAATGTTAAAGAATCTGCATGCCATTGTTTACGAGGTAAGAAATACATCCACTAAGGTTGATTCTCTGGCACAGAATCTTTCCAGCTCTTCAGAAGAGATGAACGCCTCAACTCAAGAAGTATCAAATACAATTCAGCAGATTAACCGTGGTGTCGTAAATCAGGCGAGAAAGAGCGAGGAAACATCCAGGATTATGGAGAGAATGGCAGATTCTGTTAAAAAGGTTTCTAATAGTGCCAAAGAAGGAGATCGTCTTTCCCGTGAGACGACCACTCTTGCAGAAGGGGGAATGGTTGCCTCAGGCGAGGCAGCAGAAAAAATATTAAAAATAACCGATGTTGCCAATCAAATTGCAAAAATTGTAAGCCAGCTTGGCGAACGTTCCCAGGAGATTGGCAGAATCGTTGAGGTAATTACCAGTATTGCTGACCAGACCAACCTTTTGGCCTTAAATGCTGCCATTGAGGCCGCCCGTGCGGGAGAGGCAGGAAGAGGTTTTGCCGTGGTTGCTGAGGAGGTAAGAAAACTGGCAGAGAACTCCGCAGGGGCTGCAGAGCAGATCGGCTCTTTGATACGTACAATTCAGCAGGAAACGTCCAGAGCAGTTGATTCTGTGGTCGCTACAGCAAAAGAAGTGGAAGAGGGAAAGATTAGTATTGAGAGAGTTGACTCTTCTTTGAAGAAAATTCTAGAAGCGGCCGAACGCACAGCTGTTCAGGTTGCACAGATTGTTTCTGCGGCCGAAGCTCAGCAGGCTAATGCAGAGGATGTAAAAAAGGCAATTTCTGAGGTTGCTTCTATTGCGGAAGAGTCAGCCTCTTCTACAGAAGAGGTTTCTAGCTCCGTTGAAGAGATGACGGCTTCTATGCAGGAGATGGCTTCAGGGGCTAATGAGCTTGCGCGAATGGCTTCTAATCTGCAAGATTTGGTGAAGAAGTTTAAAGTTAAAAGTTAACCGCAGTTTCTGAGGAAGAAGCCGATTATGAAAAAGGCTAATTTCTATCACTTCTCCTGTGGGAAGAGCATTGCTGGGGTATAAAGAAGGCGATACTGTGAAGATAGAAATTCCTGCCGGAATGTTAAGATACAATATAATTTCAATCTTCCGTTGAATTAAACATAATGTTACCGCGTCACAAGGTCAGAAAGGCACAAGATTACAGAAGTATATGTTTTTGTTATGTGTTCATCACCTTTCGTCAATTTTCTTTAGAATTTTCGAAAAAATGTTGACAGTACCTTTTTAGGAAAGAGCTTGACTTAAGAAAGCCCTTATGATAAGTTATTTATACTTATAAAAGGGGGTAAATTATGAAAAGAAAAGTTACAGAAAGAGTACTATTATCTATAATATTGTTTTTTGTAAGTGGCTGTACTGTCGTTATCCAAAAGGGGAGGCGCTCTGACATTGAGAAGATTCAGTCACTTAAGACAGAGTTAGAGGAGCTAAAAAGTGCCAAGGAGCTCTTAGAGAGCCGTTTATCCAAAGAGATTGGCCAGAAGCAGGTAAGCCTAAAGATGGAAGAAAAGGGCCTGGTGATTACTTTTGTGGCAGAAGTTCTTTTTGATTCAGGCAAAGCTAAATTAAGGCGGGATAGCTTACCTATTCTTGATAAGGTGGTCAAGGTATTAAAGGAAGATGTGCCGGAAAATAATATAGGCATAGAAGGTCATACTGATAATGTGCCTATAAAGTATTCTCGTTGGAAATCCAATTGGGAGTTGTCTGCGCATCGCGCTTTAAGCGTTCTTCATTATTTGGAATCAAAGGGTATAGATCCTAAGCGGCTTTCTGCTATAGGCTATGGGGAATACCATCCCGTTGCTCCTAACGATACCCCTGAACATAGACAGCTAAACAGACGGGTAGAGATTGTGATTTTGCCTCGGTCAATAAAAAAGATTAAAGAGGCTTCCCAGAGCGTATTAGAAGAAAAGGCTTATAAGGAGGAATTAAAATGAAGAATCAACCTTTGTTTGTTTCTATTATTATAGGGATTATTGTGGTTTTTGTTATAGTGGGTGCCTCTTTGGTAGCTAAGTTGAGTAACATTAACAAGCTTTACAAGGCGCAGGCTTTGAAAAATATGGAACTTTCTAAGGAGAATGATAGTCTTAAAAAGAAAATTAATTCTCTTGTTGAAGAAAATGAGAGTCTTAAGAAGGAAAAGAGTACTTTAGAGGGAGTTGTTAAGGATTTAAAGGATGATATTACTGCCAAGACTGTCGAGATAGAGAAGCTTAAAAAGCTTAATGAGGTTTTGGAAGAAAAGCTTAAAGATGAGCTCATGAAAGAGAGTGAGTCTTCCCAAAAACCCACAAGGACTATGAAGCGGAGGTAAAGAAGGGCTTAAAAGAGGCGGATTACTTTAAGGGGGGCAATAGCCCCCTTAAATTTTAAGAGATACTTCTATGAAAATACCGTATCATGTAGCTATAATTATGGATGGTAACGGCCGTTGGGCAAAGAGAAGAGGCTTGCCGCGTAATTTTGGTCACAAAAAGGGAGCAGAGAGAATAAGAGAAATTATTGAATGTTCTAAAGAGATAGGGGTAAAAATACTTACCCTTTTTGCGTTTTCTACAGAAAACTGGGATAGACCTAAAAATGAGATAAAACATCTTTTTTCTTATTTAAAGGAACGTTTAGAAAAAGACAAAGAGAAACTCGTAAAAGAAGATGTAAGGGTGATATTCTTTGGTCGGAGAGATAAAACAAGAATAGGAAAGGATCTTCTTGATAAGATTTATGAGGTAGAGCAACTTACAAAAAAATGTAAAAGTATTATTGTGAATATTGCTTTTGATTATGGTGGCAAGTGGGATATAGTTAATGCTGCCAAGAACTTAGCGAAGGATATCCTTAAGAAAAGGATGTCTCTTGAGAAAGTGAATGAGAAGGTGTTTGCTGGATACCTTTCTCTGTCAGAATTTCCTCCCCCAGATATTCTTATTAGAACATCAGGGGAGATACGAATTAGCAATTTCCTTTTATGGCAGTTAGCTTATTCCGAGCTTTATTTTACAAAAGTGCTATGGCCTGATTTTGGCAAAAAGGCTTTTATGGATGCAATAAGAGAATACTCGCGTAGAAAGAGAAGATTTGGGAAGGTTGAGGAATGAGCAGAAGGGCAATAACTTCTAGTGTTCTAATTGTGATTGGAGTTTTTGCGGTTATTTCTTATCCTCTATGTGGTGTTTTAGTGGTTTTACTTACCTTGATTGCTCTTTATGAGTTCTTTTATATGGTAGAGAAGAAAGGGGTAAGACTTTTTAAATCCTTGGGAATATTAATTGGAGGGCTTATCCCTATTACTGTGTATTTTAAATTTAATGTCGAGGAAGGGTGGCAGTTTCTTTTTGTAGTTATTGGTCTGTTTCTTTTATTTTTGCTTGAGCTTACAAAGAAAGAACGTCATCAGCCAGTTCTGTCTATCTCTGCCACAATTTTCGGTATTGTGTATATTTCGTGGTGTTTTAGTTTTGTTATTAAAATAAGACAGCTTCCTCACGGCGCTTGGCTTGTAGGTTTTCTTCTTCTTGTAACAAAATCTTCTGATATAGGTGCATACTTGTGGGGAGTGCGTTTTGGTAAAACATATTTAGCTAAGAGAGTAAGCCCTAAGAAATCTCTGGAAGGGGCAGTAGGGGGCTTTGTTACTGCGGTGGTTGTGGGATTAGCTTTTTCTTCTTTTATTAGAGAACTATTCTTATGGGAGAAAATATTTCTTATTATTATCTTGCCAATTATTGGTCAGTTGGGTGATTTGTTTGAATCTTTAATTAAGAGGGATTGCAGAGTGAAGGATTCAGGGAAGATTTTCCCAGGAATGGGCGGAGTATTAGATGTGATTGATAGCATTATTTTTACCGCACCCATATTTTATCTTTATATTACAATGATGCGTTAGGGTTATGAAAAGAGTACTGATTTTTGGCTCAAGCGGCTCTATAGGCAGAAGTACACTGGAGATTATAAGAAAAAACAAAAGGGATTTTAAAGTTATAGGCCTATCTGTGAATAAAAATATCGATATGCTTTATAGGCAGATAAAAGAATTTTCCCCTTCTTATGTTTGCGTGGTGAACGAGAGGGCAGCGAAAAGATTAAAGAAAAAGCTTTTGGGTAAGATTAAGATATTGTATGGCGAGGAAGGTTTAAGGGAATTTTCTTCTTTACCCGCAGACATTTCTGTAATGGGAATAGTAGGTATTTCTTCCCTTATGCCTTTCATTACTTCCCTTAAGCACTCAAAAAGAGTTGCTTTAGCAAGCAAGGAAGTTCTTGTGGTTGCTGGTGATATTGTTAAGAGAGAGGTTAAGAAAAACAAAGCTGAGCTCATACCTGTTGATAGTGAAATTAATGCTCTTTTTCAGCTTTTAGGATGTATAAAAAGAGAACATCTTAAGAAAATTTATATCACTGCTTCAGGAGGACCGTTATTAGATTATTCTTCTTCTTCGTTAAAAAGAGTTACTCCTTCTATGGTTCTTACCCATCCTAATTGGCGCATGGGAAAGAGGATAACTGTGGATAGTGCAACTTTGGTAAATAAAGGGTTTGAAGTCATGGAGTCGCATCATCTTTTTGACTTGGATTATGAAATGATTGATGTTGTAGTGCATAGGCAGTCTTATGTGCATGCATTTGTCGAGACCAAAGATAGCATGTTATTCTCTTGTTGGTATAAGCCTAATATGGTTATACCTTTAGCATTTTCTTTGTATTACCCTCAGAGGAGTTTTCTTGGTCGTGGCTTTGATGTTTCTTTTTCGCACTTCAACTTGTCTTTCAAGAAAGTGAATTACCGTAAATTCCCTCTCTTTAGAATAGTTCTTGAGGCGGCTAAAAAGGGAGGAAATTTTCCCATAGCAGTTAATGCAGCTGATGAGATAGCCGTTAGGTTCTTTCTGGAGAAGAAAATAAAGTTTTATGATATATATCGGGCGGTGGAACACATTTTTAGTAAAACCAAAAAAGATAAAGTATCAAGCCTTAAGGGTGTGTACTTTTGGGATAAGTGGGCAAGAGTAAAGACAGAGGAATTTTTAAATAAGCTATGTGGTTAATAGACGCCTTAATCTTTATTGCTATCTTAAGTATACTTATTGTTTCTCATGAATTTGGGCATTTTATTGCCGCAAGAAGAAGTGGGATAAAAGTTGAGAAATTTGCTATAGGTTTTGGTCCGGTTATTTTTAAGATGAAGAGAAAAGATACTTTATTTTTAATATGCGCTATTCCTTTAGGGGGGTTTGTTAAGCTGGCAGGCGAAGACAGAAATTCCTGTTCAGGAAGAGAAGATGAGTTTTTTTCTAAACCAGCATGGGTAAGGGCAAAGGTAATATTAGCTGGTCCCCTCTTTAATTATTTTCTTTCTTTTATTGTTTTGTGGGTTGCTTTTATGATAGGGATGCCTACTTTTGATACTACTTTAGAAGGAGTGATAGATGATATGCCTGCTAAGCAGGTGGGGTTAAAGAAAG
Organism: uncultured Planctomycetia bacterium; assembly: GCA_964455875.1. Lineage (GTDB taxonomy): Bacteria > Omnitrophota > Gorgyraeia > Duberdicusellales > 4484-171 > CAZWON01. The sequence goes on from CAYVYZ010000014.1 coordinate 16,159, forward strand.
GAGACAGGGTAGTTCAGGTAAATAACCATAAAATAAAAAGTTGGGATGACTTGCGTAGTGAAATAATTCATTCTGAGGGGAAAATAGATATTACTGTAATACGTGATGGAGAAACCTTAAGGTTTAAAGTTATGCCGGAGGAGACAGATTCTAAAGATATTTTTGGACGTTCCGTAAAGCGACGTAAGATTGGCGTTTATCCTTCTGTGGTAATAAAACGGTATAATCCTGTAATTGCTCTTATGAAGGGTGTTGAGCGTACCGTAAAACTTACTTTCTTAATTATAAAGGGGTTTTATTATACTTTTACAGGAGTTTTACCCATAAGAGAAGCAGTAGCAGGCCCGGTTAAACTTTTTGAGATAACCTCCGATGTAGCTCACAGAGGTTTCGTGGCACTACTGAACTTAGTTAGTCTTCTCGGGGTAAGTTTAGCAATAGTTAATCTTTTTCCTATACCGGTATTAGATGGCGGACATACCTTCCTTATACTGTTAGAAAAGATAAGAAAAAGACCTGTAAGCGAAAAGACAGAGGATATCCTTACGCGTATTGGGATTGCTATTATAAGTGTAATTATGATTTTTGTTATCTACAATGATATTGCCAGTATCATCTCTCGTAAGTAAAGTTTGCTTATGGAAAAAAGGCATAAAACCAGAAAAGTTATGATAGGGCATTTAGGAATAGGAGCGAATAACCCTGTTCGCATAAAAGGGATGATTAAAACTTCTACTTCCAATATAAAGGGAGTATTGGCTGAGGCAAGGAAGTTAGAAGAAGAAGGTGCAGAATGCATAAGGATAGCTGTTAAGGAAAAGAAGGATGTTAAGCTTTTGCCTAAGATAAAAGAGAGAGTAACTCTACCCCTTGTTGCTGATATCCATTTTCACTATAAACTGGCTTTGCTTTCTATAGAGGCAGGTTTTGACGGCATACGCCTAAACCCTATGAATATTTACAAGAAAAAGGAAGTTGAGGAGGTAGCAAGAGAACTTAAAAAGGCAAAAGTTTCTTTGAGGGTAGGGATCAATTCAGGCGGGTTTAAAAAAAAGTTCTCTAGTGAATACAGTATGGCTAAGGAAATGGTTCGTATAGTGGGCCGTTATATACGTATTATTGAAAGAGTGGGTTTTTTTGATACAATAGTTTCTTTAAAGACATCCAATGTTTATTCTACTTTCTTAGCGAATAAAGAGTTTTCTATGCATTTTGATTACCCTTTGCATTTGGGAATTACTGCCACCGGTCCTTTTATGGAGGGGGTGGTTAAGTCTTCTTTAGGTATGGGCATGATGCTTTCTTGTGGTCTGGGAGATGTTATAAGAATTTCTCTTACTGCTCCCTCATTTTGGGAGATAAGAGTTGCTAAATATATACTGCAGTTTATGGGTCTTCGGCGGTTTTTTACAGAAATTATATCTTGCCCTACTTGCTCAAGGTGTGAAGTGGATTTGATGAAGATGGTTGAAAGATTTAGAAAAGAGATAGATAAAGAAGAGGATTTAAAACTCCCTTCTAAGGTTGCCATTATGGGGTGTGTGGTGAATGGTCCGGGAGAGGCTCGTCAGGCAGATATTGGTCTTGCTTTTGGCAAGAAGAAGGCAGCAATATTTAAGGGAGATAAAATTATTGGCTGGACCGATGAGAATGAAGCCCTGAACGTTTTGTTAGAGAAGTTAGGAGGAAGTGTATGGAGATAAAGAAGATAAAAAAAGATATGCGTAAAGAGATTACTCTCTTTAAGCTTGACGACGAAGAGAAGGTAGATAGGGTTTACCTTGATAATGTAATGAAAAGTATTTTTGAGAACTGGCGTAGACACAAGAGAATTACTATTGACGAAGATACTCAAAAGAGAGTAATAAAAGAACTGACCGATGATTTTCTTCATTATGGCCCTATTAGTGAGTTTCTTTCTGATATCTCCATTACAGAGATTATGGTTAATGGTCCTTATCGTGTGTACGTGGAGAGAGACGGAAGAAAATATCTTACCGATGTAAAATTTGATGATGAAGCACACCTGCGTTATATAATTGAGAGAATGATTGCTCCTTCAAGAAGGAGGATAGATGAGTCCTATCCTTATGCAGACTTTTCTTTGCCAGATGGCTCCAGAGTTAACGTAATTATACCCCCACTTTCGGTATATGGCCCTGTTGTTACCATAAGGAAACTTTCCCACCTTATTAGGAGCGTAGATGACTTAGTAAAGATGGGGACGATTGATGAAAGAATGGGGCAGTTTCTTATTGCATGTATTAAGGGTAAGGTTAATATGCTTTTTTCTGGCGCTACAGGGAGTGGTAAGACTACGACTGTTGAGGTTCTTTCTACTTCTATTGATGAGGAGGAAAGAATTATCACTATTGAGGATGCTTTAGAGCTTACTTTAAATCAAGAACATACTGTAAGGCTTCTTACCCGCCCTCCTAATATAGAAGGCAAGGGTGAGGTAACTATTCGTGACCTATTTATCAATTCTTTGAGGATGAGACCTAACAGAATTATTCTGGGAGAAATAAGAGGGTCTGAAGCAATGGATTATATTCAGGCTTTAAATAGCGGCCACAGGGGATGTTTAGCTGTGCTTCATGCTTCTACCCCCACGGACTCTATTACTCGTTTGGAGACGATGGCTCTTTATGCCGGTCTTAATTTGCCAAGCTGGGCAGTAAGAAGGCAGATTGCTTCTGGTCTTGATGTTATTGTTCAACACGAACAGTTTATAGATGGTTCACGTAAAATTACCTACATTACGGAAGTGGTAGGAGTTGATGAGGATGACAATATCATTTTGCGTGATTTATTTCGTTACCAAATAGAAGGCGTAGAGGATGACGGAAGAATAAAGGGGAAATTTATAGCCTTAGATAAGCCTACATTCTACAATGAACTAAAAAAGAAAGGTATTGATTTGAAAGAAAGTGTTTTTAAGGGGTAGATTATGCGTTTATCGAAGTATTTTATTCCCACATTGAGAGAAGACCCTAAGAATGCTGAGTGCGCAAGCCATCGGCTTATGTTGAAGTCAGGCTTGCTTTTCATGGTTTCCTCAGGTATTTATGCGTATTTGCCTCTTGGATACAAGATATTAAGAAAGATAGAAAATATTATAAGAAAACGTATGAACGAAGAAGGGGCAGTTGAGCTTTTTATGAGTGCTCTTCAGCCCATAGAAATATGGAAGCAGACAGGGCGTGATAAGACCCTCGAAGAGGTTATGCTTAAGTTTAAAGACAGAAGGGAAAGAGAATTGTGCTTAGGGCCTACTCATGAGGAGGAGATTACAGAGATTGCAAAGAGATTTATTCTTTCCTACAAGCAGATGCCGCTAATTCTTTATCAGATACAGACAAAGTTTAGGGATGAGACACGGCCGCGTTTTGGATTAATAAGAAGCTGTGAATTTATCATGAAGGATGCTTATAGTTTTGACATAGATGAAAATGCCCTTGATATAAGTTATGAGAAGATGTTAAGGGCATATAATAATATTTTTAGAGATTTAAACTTAGATGTTGTTGTTACTGAAGCTGACCCCGGAGCAATGGGAGGGAGCTTTTCCCATGAATTTATGGTGCCTGCTCAGATAGGAGAAGACGTGTTATATTTTTGCAATAACTGCAAAAAATATTTTAAGAAAAGCGGTAAATGTGATACCTGCAAAACCCCTTTGATAGAAAAAAGGATGATTGAGGTTGGGCATATTTTTAAATTGGGGACAAAGTACTCTTCTGCGCAAGGAGCATATTTTCTTAACCATAAGGGCGAAAGAAAGCCTATAATTATGGGTTGTTACGGTGTAGGGGTAAGTAGGCTTTTGCCAGCAATTATTGAACAGAATTACGACGATAAAGGAATTATATGGCCTAAAAGCGTAAGTGGCTTTGATGCTACATTGATATTACTTGAGAAAGAAGACAAGGACCTTTACAGTGAAGCAGAATCTCTGTATGGAAAATTAGAAAGAGCTGGTTTTGATATTCTTTTTGATGATAGAGAGGAAGCAGCAGGAGTTAAATTCCGCGATGCTTATCTTATTGGCAATCCTTTTATTATTATAATAGGTAAGAAATACAAGAAACACAGAGAGTTTGAAGTGGAAGTACGGAAAGATGGGTCTAAACGCATGTTTAATTCCGATGGACTCATCAACTTTTTACAGGAGGAATACAGTGATAGATAAAGAAATATCAGATGGGATAAGAAAGAAAGTCAAAGCTGTTGTCGAAGAAAGAGGGTTAGACCTTGTGGATTTTAAGATATTTCCTAAAGGTCGTTCTTGGGTAATAAGAAGTATTGTCGATTACCCCTCTGGTGGGGTAACAATGGAAGAATGTGCTTTATTGAATAAAATTATTTTTTCTATAATGGAGGAGGATAATATGTTAGGAGATGATTTTGTTGTTGAGGTGAATTCTCCTGGCTTAGATAGGCCCCTTAAGGATATAAAAGATTTTATCCGTTGTAGAGGCAAGCTTGTGTGTGTTTGGCTTAAGGAATCTTTGAGGGAGAAGACATATATAGAAGGGGAAATCACTGAGGTTATGGAGGATGCTTTCTTATTGAAGGTTAAAAATGATATTTTTGAGATTCCTTTTAATATCGTTACTACTGTGAAACAAAAAATAATGTAGAAAATATATTGTTAGGAGGCTTAAACTATGAACAAGGAATTTTTGAGCATGTTGGAACAGTTAGAAAGAGAAAAGGGAATTAAAAAAGAGGTACTTTTAGAAGCAGTTACCCATGCTCTGACAGTAGCGGCAAAGAAGATATCTAAGATTACTTCTCCTGGGGCAGAAGTTAGGGTGGAGATAGATAAGGTAAAGGGCGATATTCATGTCTATATAGGCGACAAGGAAGTTGTTTCTAAAGAATTTGGCAGAATTGCCGCTCAGACAGCCCGTCAGGTAATTATTCAGAAGATTCGGGAAGCAGAGAAGGACAATGTTTACAACGAGTTTAAAGATAAAATAGGAGATATAGTAGGAGGAGTGGTTTACAGGATTGAGAAAAAAGTTGTTATTTTAGACCTTATGGGAAAGGTTGAGGGGGTAATTCCTAAATCATTTTTATCTCCCCTGGATAAGTTCAGGATGGGAGAGCGCGCTAAAGCACTTGTTTATGAAGTTAAGAAGGAAAGGGGCGCTCAGATTGTCCTTTCCCGTCGGCATGAGGGTCTGGTGAAGAAGCTTTTTGAGCTTGAGGTTCCCGAGGTTTATGAAGGTATTGTGGAAATTAAATCTATTGCCCGTGAACCAGGAGAGCGGACTAAAATAGCAGTTTTTTCTAAGGATGATAAGGTTGACTGTGTAGGGGCCTGTGTGGGAATACGGGGTTCGCGGGTGAAAAATATAATAGAAGAACTTCGGGGAGAAAAGATTGATATTGTAAGGTGGAACGAAGATATAAAGGAGTTTATTAAAGCAAGCCTTGCACCTGCAGTAGTGAGTAAAATTGAGCTGGACCGCGAGAATAAACGGGCAAAAGTTCTGGTGGCGAATGACCAGTTATCTTTAGCTATTGGCAAAAAAGGTCAGAATGTCCGTTTGGCTTCTAAGCTTGTAGGGTGGGAAATTGACGTTCGTTCAAAAGAGGTCTTAGAAGAAGAAACAAAAAAACTTTCTCAGATAAAAAGCATTGGTAAAAAGATTGCTGCTGTTTTGGTTGACGCTGGTTATAGAGATATTGGGGCAATAGCAAAGGCTAATGAAGACGACTTAGCAAGGCTTAAAGGCATAGGCAAAAAGAAAGCAAAAAGTATAATAAAAGAGGCAAAGAAAGTAGTAGGTGAGAAATGAGAATATACGTTTTAGCAAAAGAATTAGGGATGGATTCCAAGGAGCTTATAGAGAAGCTTAAGGAGCTTAATTTTCCTGTGAAGAGCCATATGTCATCTGTTGACAAGGAGACTGCAGAGATAATTAAACATGAGATAGAAGAGCTTAAGAGAAAAGAGATAGAAAGTAATGTAATTGAGGTTGATTTTCCTATATCAGTTAAGGATTTAGCAGTGAAGTTAAATAAAAAACCTTCCGAAATACTTAAATTTCTTATGGGAAAAGGAAAATTTGTCACTATCAACCACAATCTTAATGAAGAAATCGCTTCCTTAGTTGCCTATTCCTACAAGGTAACCCTTAAGAAAAAACCCACTTATGAGGAGACTGTTTTTAAGAAGGACAAAAAAGAGAATATGCAAAAACGCGCTCCTGTAGTTACTCTTATGGGGCATATTGACCATGGTAAAACTTCTATCTTGGATTATATAAGAAGAAGTAAGATTGTAGACAAAGAAGCTGGAGGGATTACTCAACACATCGGAGCTTACCGAATTAGTTTTAAGAACGGCGAGATTACTTTTTTAGATACCCCTGGCCATGAAGCTTTTACGGCGATGAGGGCAAGAGGGGCAAATGTTACGGATATGGTTATTCTTGTAGTAGCAGCTGATGAGGGAATAAAGCCCCAGACTGTTGAAGCTATTGACCATGCCCGTGCTTCAGGGGTGCCTATTATTGTAGCTATTAATAAGATAGATAAACCCAATGCTAATATTGATATGGTAAAGCAGCAGTTAAGTAAATATGATTTAGTGCCGGAAGACTGGGGTGGCAAAACTGTTACTGTAGGGGTTTCTGCAAAAACAGGCGAGGGTATTGACGAACTCTTAGAGATGATACTTCTTCAGGCTGAACTTATGGAGTTAAAAGCTTCCTACGACCGTCCTGCTTTAGGAGTAGTTATAGAAGCCAAGCTTTCTAAAGGAAGAGGCCCTGTAATTACGGCTTTAATTCAACATGGAATACTTAAAGTAGGAGATATATGTGTTAGTGGTTTATGGTGGGGAAAAGTGCGTGCTCTTTATGATGATAGGGGAAGAAGTATAGAGAAGGTTTTGCCTTCTTATCCTGTTGAGGTTATTGGGTTAAGCGGTGTTCCTTCGCCGGGTGAGTATATTTTTGTTGTTCCTAATGAGAAAGAAGCACGCAGTATTGTAGATAGAAGAAGAGAAGAAGAAGAAAAAAAGAAATTTGTCCCCTCTCATATACGTTTAGAGGATTTACATAAAAAAATAAAAGAAGAAAACCTTAAACAGCTAAAAATTATTCTGAAAGCCGATGTTGGGGGAACTTTAGAGGCGGTAGAAGAAGCACTAAAGAAATTCTCTACTAAAGAGGTAGAGTTGAATTTTGTCCATAGAGGAGTTGGTTCTATTAATTACTCTGATATTCTTTTGGCTGAAGTTAGTGATGCCGTTGTTGTCGGCTTTAAGGTTGATGTTGACCCGCAGGCTAAGGATTTGGCAAGAAAAAAGGGAATAGAGATTCGTGTTTATCAGATTGTCTATGAACTTATAAATGATGTTAAGCAGGCGTTGGAGGGGCTTTTATCACCTCGTTTTAAAAAAGTTTTTGTAGGCAGGGCGCGGGTAGAGAAAGTCTTTAAGCTTTCAAAAGCCGGGGTTATTGCGGGTTGTATTGTAGAGAAAGGCAAAGTCATACGTTCCTATGCTTGCGAGCTTATAAGAGACAATAATGTTATTGTGAGGAGCAAAGTTACTTCTTTAAAGAGGTTTAAAGATGACGTGCGGGAAGTTTCTGAAGGAATGGAGTGTGGTATAGGTATAGATTATCGTGATATAAAGGAAGGCGATTATATCGATGTTTTTGTTGAAGAAAGAATAGAAAGGAAACTTTCTTGAATATGAGGAAAAAAGTTTTAAGCGGGATAAGGCCAACAGGTAAGCTTCACTTGGGGCATTGGGCAGGGGTTCTTTCTAATTGGGTTAAGATCCAGGATGACTATGAATGCTTTTTTATGGTTGCCGATTGGCATGCCCTTATGAGTGAGTATAAGAATTCTCATAATATAAAAGATATTATCTTCGATAATGTGGCTGATTGGATTAGTTGGGGTATAGACCCCAAAAAGGCTGTTGTCTTTGTTCAGTCTGATGTCAAAGAACACCTGGAACTGTTTTTGTATCTTTCTTTTTTTACTCCTTTAGGATTATTATCGCGTTGCCCCACTTTTAAAGAACAGATAAAACAGCTTAAAGATAAAGATATAAACACTTACGCCTTTTTAGGTTACCCTGTGCTTCAGGCTTCAGATATTCTTATTTATAAAGCTGATTGCGTTCCTGTAGGGGAAGACCAACTGCCTCATTTAGAAATTACCCGCCAGATAGCCCGCCGTTTTCACTTTATTTACAATTGCGAGGTTTTCACTGAGCCTCAGCCGCTATTAACCAAGGCAGCTAAGCTTTTAGGCATTGACGGAAGAAAAATGAGCAAAAGTTATAATAATTTTATTGCCTTGGACGAGGAGGAAACTTCTCTTACTAAGAAGGTGCTTTCTATGTTTACTGACCCTTCAAGGTTAAGGAAAAAGGATGTGGGGCATCCTGATATTTGTAATGTTTATAGTTATTACAGTGTATTTTTCCCCAGTATGTGTAGTGATGTTTATGATTGGTGTGTTGATGCCAAGAAGGGGTGTAAAGATTGTAAGAAGATATTATCTCAGATGCTTATAGAACTTATAGGAAAAAAGAGAGAACGCAAAAAAGAATTAATAAAGGATAAGAAACTCATTCCTAACATTTTAGAGGAAGGAGCAGCTAAAGCAAGAAGTGTTGCCTCAAAGACAATGGAGGAAGTTAAAAGAGTAGTTTTAAGGTAAAGATGAAGATACGTTTGGATATTTTTGAGGGGCCTTTAGATTTACTGATATACCTTATAAAAAAGAACCATCTTAACATATATGATATTCCTGTAGCAATTGTATGTGAGCAGTATTTACAGTTTTTAGAGCTTATGAAGCTTCTTGATATAAATATCGCTTCTGAATATATGGTGATGGCGGCAACCCTAATTCATATAAAATCAAAAATGTTGCTTCCTAAAGAAGAAGAGACACCCCAGGAAGAAGCTGACCCGCGGGAAGAATTGGTAAAAAAGATTCTTGAATACCAGAAGTTTAAAGAAGTGGCAAATTACCTTAAAGAAAGAGAAAAGGAACGTCTTAGGTATATTACCCGTCCCTCAACTGAAATCCCTCAGGAGGAGGTTTATTTTGAGGCTTCTATCTTCGACCTCATTAATGCTTTTAAGACAGCTCTTAAGGATGTCCCTAAGGACATATTCTTTGAGGTTGTTAAGGATGAGTTTACTGTTGAAGAGAAGATTCACGATATCCTGCATTTGCTGGTTGTAAGAGAGAGAATTCCTTTAAGTGAGTTGTTTGAATCTGCTTCCAGCAAGATGGAAATAGTAGTTATATTTTTGGCAATATTAGAGCTTATAAAGTTAAGAGAGATTGTTGCTCTTCAGAAAGACCTCTTTGCACCTATTGTGGTGGTAAGGCGAAGCCGTTTGGGAAGTGTGGTATAAATAAAAACAATGGGTGAAGATAGGATTGTTGACTATTTTAAGGAGAACGAAGAAGAGAAAATAATCAATTTGTCCCTAAGGCCGAAAACCTTTAAGGATTTTATAGGCCAGCATAATGTAATTTCATCCTTAGAAATTGCTATCCAGGCAGCGAAGAAACGCAATGAGCCCTTGGAACATATTCTTCTTTCCGGTCCTCCTGGTTTGGGAAAAACTTCGTTAGCCTACTGCATTGCCCATCATATGGGGACAAAGATTACTGCTACAAGCGGTCCTGCTATTGAGAGAGCAGGTGATTTGGTGGGTATTCTTACTAATCTTGAAAAGGGCGACATTCTTTTTATTGACGAGATTCACCGCTTATCCCGGGTGATAGAGGAGTTTTTATACCCTGCTATGGAGAATTTTCAAATTGATTTTATAGTAGATAAAGGGCCATATGCTAAGAGCGTTAAATTCAATCTTAAACCTTTTACTCTTATTGGCGCTACTACCAAAAAGGGTATGCTAAGTGCCCCTTTAAGAGGAAGATTCGGGTTATTTTTCGATTTTGATTTCTATCCCCCGCAAGATTTAGTTGTTATTGTAGAAAGGAGTGCAAAGCTACTTGATGTAGATATAGATAAAGAAAGTGCTTTTGAAATAGCACGCCGTTCCAGAGGCTCTCCCCGTATTACCAACCGCCTTCTGAGGAGAGTAAGGGATTATGCACAGGTCAAAGCAGAAGGGAAAATTACGCTTTCAATTGCTAAGAAAGCATTGGATAAGATTCAGATTGATGAAGAAGGATTAGACCCTTTAGATAGAAAATATATTTCTTCTATAGTGGATGTCCATAAGGGTGGCCCTGTAGGTATTGAGGCAATAGCTGCAACTTTGGGAGAGGACAAAGATACCCTGGAAGATGTGGTTGAGCCTTATCTCTTAAAGAAAGGTTTCATAAAACGTACTCCGAGAGGCCGAGTAGTTGCAGAAAAAGCTTATAAACATTTAAATTTACCTATTCAGAGAGAGATACAGAAAGAGCTTTTTTAAACCTTTCGTTAGTTTATAAACAAATGGATAGCATAGGCAAGTTACTTATTTTTGTGGGCATACTTGTTTTTTTTCTTGGGGCTGCGCTGCTTTTACTGTCTAAGGTCAATATACCGTTAGGCAAGTTGCCAGGAGATATTTTTATTCAGAGAAAAAATTTTACCTTTTATTTTCCTATCACTACCTCAATAATTGTGAGTATAGTTTTAAGCCTTATACTTTATTTTATCTCGCGGTTCCATCACTAATTTTTTAAAAATTATTATATAAAATATGTTTCGGATAGTAAAAGAATGCCATAAAACAAAAGCACGGTTAGGAATTTTTAAAACTCCTCATGGAGTTATAAAAACACCTGCATTTTTCCCTGTAGCAACTCAAGCAGCAGTTAAAGGAATTTCTCCTAAAGAGTTAAATGAGATAAACGTAAGCGGACTTTTAGTAAATGCTTACCATCTATATTTAAGGCCAGGCGTAGAGGTGATAGAAAAACAAGGAGGCATTCATAAATTTATGGGGTTTTACAGCCCTATATTAAGTGACAGCGGTGGTTATCAGGTGTTTAGCTTGGCTCGTTTACGTAAAGTAGAAGACAGGGGGGTTACTTTTCAGTCTCATATTGACGGCAGCATTCATTTTCTTTCGCCCCGTGATGTTATGGATATACAGTTACGGTTAGGAGCAGACATTATAGTCCCTTTGGACGAGTGTATTAAAAACCCTTCTGATAAAGATAGTGCTGCTGTTGCTGCCAATAGAACAATTACGTGGGCTAAAATTTCTCGTCATGTTTTTGAGAGTAGAAAAAACAAAGACACAATGTTTTTTGGAATACTGCAGGGTTCTACTTTCTTTGACTTAAGAGAAGAGTGCATTAAAGAAATTACAGATTTAGGGGTTGATGGTATTGCTATTGGCGGGCTAAGCGTTGGCGAAGATGAAGAAACGCGTTATCAGCTACTTTCTTTTATAAGTGAGAAACTCGATGATAAATATTTAAGGTATTTTATGGGATACGGTAAGCCTCAGGATATAATAGAAGCAGTAGAAAGAGGTGTCGATTTATTTGATTGTGTAGTTCCAACCCGTTTTGCCCGAACAGGGACAGCTTTTACATCCTCTGGTAAAATTGTTATAAGAAATTCTCCTTTTATTGATGATAGTCAGCCGTTGGATAAAGAGTGTACCTGTTATGTATGTAATAATTTTAGCCGTGCTTACATTAGGCATCTTATAAATGCCAAGGAGATTTTAGGCGTTCAGCTTCTTACGTACCATAACATATGGTGGTATAATAATTTCATGAAAAGAATAAGGGAGTCTATAGAAAAAGGCACCTTTTTTGAATTTAAGAGTAGTTTTCTTAGTAAGTTTAAGGATAGTTGAATGATAATAGATGTAATTACTATTTTTCCCAAGATGTTTTCTCCTGTGTTAGGGGAATCTATTATTAAAAGAGCTCAAGAGAAAGGTTTGGTGAAGATAAGAGTGCACAACTTAAGGGATTACTCTTCTGTTCCCCATAAAAAAGTAGATGCTCCCTCTTTTGGGGGAGGCCCAGGAATGGTTTTAAGGCCTGAACCGGTATTTAATGCGGTAGAGAGTATTTTGGGTTATAAGGTGTACCCTTCCCAAAAGAAAAATGATAAAAAAAAGGTTGTTTTTTTTACTCCACAAGGTAAAATCTTAACTCAAAAGGTAGCGCGCAGATTTTTGAAGTACGAGCAACTTGTGCTTATTGCAGGCAGATACGAAGGTATTGATGAACGTATAAGGAAATACCTTGTTGATGAGGAAATTTCGTTGGGCGATTATATATTAAGCGGAGGAGAACTGGCAGCAATGGTATTTATTGATGTCTTGGCAAGATTAGTACCAGGTGTGTTGTCGTCGTCTGAATCTACTGCAAGAGAAAGTTTTGAGAATGGTTTGCTTGATTACCCACACTATACACGACCAAGAGAGTTCAGAGGGCTTAAAGTTCCCTCTGTTTTATTATCCGGAGACCATAAGAAAATAGAAGCATGGCGGAGGAAAAAAGCATATCAGATAACTAAGAAACGTAGGCCGGATATTTTAAAGAAAAATACTAAGGAGGTTTCTTATGATTAAGCTTGCCCAGGTAGAAAAGGAATTGTTTGACCAGTTTAAAAGGGATTACCCTGCTTTTAGACAGGGAGATATGATTAAGGTATATTATAAAATAAAGGAAAAGGACAAGGAGAGAATCCATCCTATTGAAGGTGTAGTTATAAAGATTCAAGGAGCATTACACCGTAAATCTTTTACCTTAAGAAGAATATCGTTTGGGGAAGCATACGAGGTAACTTTCCCTTACTATTCGCCAAATATTGATAAGATTGAAGTGGTAAAACCAACAAGAAGAAAACCCCGCCGTGCCCGTATATACTACTTAAGAAAAAGAATAGGGAAGAAAGCCTTCCTTACGTAAGTTATTTGCTTGTTTGAGAAGAATGGAATGATGATTGTAGGAGTTGATGAGGCAGGACGTGGGCCATTAGCAGGATGTGTAGTGGCGTGCGCCCTCTATGCAAAAAGAAAGATTGATTTACCTCTTAAGGATTCTAAAAGCCTTTCCTTGAGACAACGGGAATATTTCTTTGAACGATTTAAAGATAAGGTGAGTTTCTCTATAGGGTTAGCAACCCACGAAGAAATAGACAGGTATAATATTCTTCAGGCAACATTTCTTGCTTTTGAAAGAGCAATTACCTTTTTAATTAAGAATAATTCTCGCCTTAAGTCGTCCACTTTCATTATAGATGGCAATCATTTCCATACCGATTTACCTATAAAATACCGCTGCGTTGTTAAAGCTGATGAGAGCGTAAGGGAAGTTGCTTTGGCTTCCATTGTGGCGAAATTATTCCGTGATTACCTTATGAGGGTGGCTCATTTTTGTTTTCCTGAATGGAACTTCAAGAAACATAAGGGTTACCCTACGCCCCAGCACTTAGAATATATAAGAAAATATGATATATCTGCTTTACATAGGAAAAGTTTCATCCCATGCGAATTGAGAAAAAGGGGAAGTATTACGAGCTGAAAGCCTGTGAGTATCTTAAGCTTAAAGGATATAGAATACTCACAACCAATTTTAGGACAAAAGGCTCAGAGATAGATATTATTGCAAAGGATAAAGGGTATATTGTTTTTGTTGAAGTTAAGGGCAGAAGAAAGGGTTCGTTGGTATCAGGTTTTGAGGCAGTAGACAGGAGTAAACAGAAGAAAATAGAAAGAGGAGCAAAAATATATTCTCAAACAAACCCAGATGCTTCTTATCGCTTTGATGTTTTAAATATAGAAGAAGGAGAGAATTTTAGAAAATACGACCTTATAAAAGGAGCCTTTTATTTAGATGAGGAAGGGCGCACATGAAACAGTATAGAAGTTTACTCAAAGGTTATATAAATGATTTGGCAAAAAAGACAACAGCTCCTGGTGGCGGGAGTGCGGCAAGCCTGATTTTTTGCGTAGGAGCATCTTTAATAGAAATGGCAATTGCCTTTAGTTTGAACAAACACAACCCTAAAAAGCTAAGGAGTACCTTAAGGCTTTTAAGAAAAGAAAGGGATAGGGTTTTCCCCTATATTGATTTAGACGGCGATATTTTTAATAAGGCAATAAAAGAGAAAGGGCTCTTAAGAAAGAAAATTGCCAAGGATTTAGAGAGAATAACCTTTAATTTAGGAAAGAGCTGTGTAAAGGTGCTTACAGAGTCAAAGAGAATAAAACCTTTCATTAAAAAAAGTATTTTGAGCGATTTTGATATTGGTTTAAAATGTATTCGTGTGTCTTTGTTTGCTTCAATAAAAAACATGGAAGCAAACCAAAAGTTTTTTTCTCTTAGGAGTGGCAAAAAAATAAATTATCTAAAGGGGTTTTAGGTTAGCGAAGATGGCAAATATTCTAAACGCTAAAAACATTGCTGAAGAGTTTAAGCTTAAACTCTTAAAAGAGAGAAAGAGATTCTCCACGTTGACATTGGCATCAGTAGTGTTTAAAAACGACGATGCCACACAATCTTATTGTCTTTCTCAGAAAAGATGGGCGGAAATGTTAAATATCAGGTACGAAAATATTTTGATTGAAGAGAAAGCACCTTTCAATGAGTCCCTTAAGATAATTAAAGAACTTAATAAAAAAAATATTCAGGGTATTATTCTAAACAAGCCTTTACCTTCAGGATGGGATGAGATGGCTCTATTTTCAAGCATTGATGTTAGCAAGGATGTTGAGGGTCTTAATCCTTATAACTTGGGGAGGGTTTTTTTTGGTGAGGCTGTGTTTGTTCCCCCTACAGTTTTAAGCGTGTTGGAATTGCTTAAGTTAAGTGGGTGTAAATTGTACGGTAAAAACGTAGTTATTGTGGGTTTTTCTAATATCTTAGGTAAGCCACTAAGCGTTATTCTGGCTGATAAATTGGCTACAGTTTCTATAACTCACATAGGAACTTTTGAGGCAAATAACCTCTTATCTTATGTAAGCAATGCTGATATTCTCATAACCGCTGTAGGCAAACCCCATCTTATTAAGGGTTCTTGGATAAAAGAGGGAGCAGTAGTTATTGATGTTGGGATGGGTAAGTTAAGAGGTAAATTAACAGGCGATGTAGAGTTTGAGGAGGCTAAGAGAAAAGCCTCTTTTATTACCCCTGTTCCAGGAGGGGTAGGGGCGTTAACCGTTGCTTTTCTTTTTTCTAATTTATTAAAAGCAGCCGGGATTCAGAAGGATAGTTGAAAAAGGAGGAATTTGCATAATGGGTTTTAGAGAAAAGATAAAAAAAGGAGATTTCACTTTTACTGTAGAAGTAGAGCCTCCTAAAGGGATAGAATTATCTTCTGTATTTGAGAAGTTGAATTCTTTTAAGGAGAAAGTCGATGCTTATAATGTTACTGATATGCAGAGTTCTGTTATGAGGATGAGTTCTTGGGCAATGGCTTTAAAGCTGAAAGAAAAGGGGTTTGAGCCCATTTTGCAAGTTACCTGCCGTGATAGAAATATTCTGGCATTGCAGGGAGATTTGTTAGGTGCAGCATCATTTGGAATAAAGAATCTGCTTCTTCTTACAGGGGATTCGCCATCTTCTGGAGACCACCCTCAGGCAAAACCAGTATTTGATTTGGATTCCATAGGTCTTATAGAGCTTGCTAATAAGTTGAATTCTGGCGTCGATTGGGCAGGCAATAAGCTTAAAGGAGAACCTGATTTTTTTATTGGCGCTGCTCTTAATCCTTTCAGCCGGGATATTGATAAGGAGATAGCTAAATTGGAAGAAAAGATAAAAGCGGGCGCTTCTTTTTTTCAAACGCAGCCGATTTTTGACGTAGAAAAATTCTATTCTTTCATAAAGAAAGTCTCTTACCTAAAACCAAAAGTAATGGCAGGGATAATATTCCTTAAGAGCTCTCGGTCTGCCCGTTACCTTAACGATAAAGTAGAAGGGATAGAGATACCCGCAGAGTATATTAAAAGATTAGAAGGTAGTCGTAATTTTAAAGAAGAAATGAAAACAATAATTAAGAAGATAATTTCTGACTTAAAGAGTATATCCTGTGGTATTCATATTATGCCTTTAGGAATGTATGATATGGTTTCTGAAGTCTTGCTTTAAGAGATGAAAAGTATTTGTGTAATTGGCGCAGGAGAAGCAGGAATAAACTTCATAAAAGAGATACGCAAGCTTAACCGTGATATCCCCTTAAAACTTATAGATGAAAGAGACAGGTATTTTAGAAGAAAGGATGTCTTTAATTACTGGGCTTCTTTGTCTAAGCTGGATGTACTGCCTTTAGCTGACTTTTGTGGTGAGTATTCAGTAGAATTTGTGCAGGCGAAGGTTGAACGTATAAATCCTAACACAAAGAGGGTTTTCTTAAAAGATAAGCCTTCTTTTGAGTTTGATATTCTGGTTATCGCTTCGGGCTTTAAATCAAAAGACCTCTCAATCAAAGGGGATTTCAGGGAGGGCTTCTGGTATCTTTCCGATATAGAACCCGTAAAAGTAAAAGATTACCTAAGTATTTCCTCCGATATCGTTGTATATGTTTCAACACTATTAGGGATAAAGTTAGCCTTGTTATTATCTTTATTAAAAAAGGATATTAAAGTTATAGCAAACGACTTAAGCTTCTTAAGAAACTATGAGGAATCTTTTAAAAATTTGCTTAAGGAGCGTAACATTGATATTTATTTTGGTGTAACTATAGAAGAGGTTATAGGAGAGTCGATGGTTAAGGCAGTCCGTGTATCTTTACCTAAGGTGTTTTCTTCCCAGCTTGTATTTGTCGATAGCGGTTTTATACCTAATAGAGATTTTTTTGAAGAGCAAGTTGCTCCTCGTGATATTTTCCTTTCTCCTTATTCAAATATATACTTTTTAGGGGGAGCAAACAGTTTGGATATAGAAAAAGAGTGTTTTTTTATTAATAGTACTGAAGAGACGCAAAGGCAGTCAATTTCTTTGGCGAAGATGCTTATTCTGGGTGTATCTTCAGATTATACTCCTCAACGTATCCCTGTCTTTGAAGAAGAAAAGTATTTAGAAGAGTTGCTTCAGCAGGTCACCTTGTCTTCTGAACAACCAAAATAATTAGACAATTTAGGCGATACTTATAGAAAGATACGAGTTTTATATATTTTTTGTGTTTCTATACTTTTTTCAACCACATGCAGGATTTTATGAGGCGGGTTTCTAAAAATAGCAAGTTTATCTTCAAGGAGTATATTACTTGGTATATCAGGAAGGATATATGTTTATATTTCCTTATTTAGAAGAAATTCTTGATTTTAATAGGAATGTGTAATAGTATAATATTATTTTAAAAAGGTATATTTAATATTTATTGTAAATAAGGAGGTAATATGGCGGAATGGATTGGTATAGGAAAGCGGGCACGGCGTTGTTACGGATTTGATGAAATAGCTCTTGTGCCAGGCAGAGTTACCATAAATCCTGAGGAAGTGGATACTTCCTGGGAGTTTGCAGGAAAGCGTTTTGCTGTGCCTATTATGGCAGCAGCTATGGATGGTGTTGTTGATGTTAAATTTGCTATTGAGATGTCTCGGCTTGGCGGAATAGCAGTCTTAAATCTTGATGGTGTTCAGACGCGTTATGATAATCCTTCAGAAGTTTTGGACCAGATTGCCCGCGCAACTCCTCAAGAGGCAACAAACCTTATTCAGAAGATTTATACTGCCCCTATTAAAGAAAAATTAATTGCTCGCCGTGTTGAGGAGATAAAAGAAGGTAAAGGTTATGCGGCAGTAAGTTGCATTCCTCAGAATGCTGCCAGGTTTGCTGCTATTGCCCAGGAAGCAGGTGCAGATTGTTTCGTTGTGCAATCTACCGTTACGACAGCAAAACACATTTCCAGTAAATATAAGCCGTTAGACCTTACTAAGTTTTGCAAAGAGCTTAAAATACCGGTTATTATCGGTAACTGCGTAACTTACGATGTTACTTTAGAGCTGCTTGAGACAGGGTGTTCTGCTCTTTTGATTGGAGTCGGGCCAGGAGCGGCTTGCACTACAAGGGGTGTTTTAGGTATAGGTGTTCCTCAGGTTACTGCAACTATTGATGCAGCAGCGGCACGCGATTTTTATTATAAAAAGACTGGCAAATACATTCCTATGATTACTGATGGTGGCATGCGTAAAGGAGGAGATGTTTGTAAGGCGTTTGCTTCTGGTGCAGATGCGGTGATGATTGGTTCTGCTTTTGCAAGGGCAAAAGAGGCACCCGGACGGGGATTTCACTGGGGGATGGCTACTTCTCATGGGAATTTGCCTCGTGGAACGCGGATTGAAGTTGGAATTACGGGAACTTTAGAGCAGATACTTTTTGGGCCGGCAGATGTTGATGATGGTTCCCAAAACCTTATGGGAGCCTTAGC
>CAYVYZ010000015.1:0-10576 GCA_964455875.1 uncultured Planctomycetia bacterium
GCGCGAAATTCATCATCGTCATCAATTACAAGAATTTTTAGTTCTTCTTTCATTTATAATCCTTTCTTTTAAATGGCTGCACCTCCCTCTATACTAACAGCTAAATATTATATCTCAAAAATAAGCTATCGCCAACAGGATTAACATATATGTGTTTACAAAATCAGTCTATTTTAAGAAGGGAAAAGGCATTCTTATAGAATATCTTTTCTTTTAAGGAGGGATTAATTTCTAACTGTAAAAGATAATTGATATCTTCTTTTTGGTCAATTAGGGGGAAATCTGTTCCAAAAAGAATTTTATCACTAGGGTGGGTAGTAATAAGCTTAATAATCTTATCCTGAGGTAAAAACTTAAAGAAGAAGGCAGTATCCACATAAACATTTTTTCCTAAAAGATACTCTTCAACCTCACCCCAAAGCCTAAAACCTCCAAAATGAGCAGCAATAACTTTTAAATGAGGGAATTTTTCTATAACTCTGTTTATGCGTTTAGGGGAAGACCGTACAAGCATTGTTCCCGACAATTCTTCTCCACAGTGAAAAAGAACGGGTAGTTCCTTTTTTTCTATCTCTTCATAAACATTAAACATTTTCTCATCGTCAACATAAAAACCTTGAAATTCAGGCTGAAACTTTATGCCATCACCATTATCTTTTATGCGTTTAATCTCATCACGCCACCCCTTAAAGAAAGGATGTAGGGCACAAAATACTCTAAGACGGCTGCTTCTTATACCAAAAAGCCAGTTGTTAATAGAAGGTACCTGTTCAGGTTTAGTTGCCACTCCGCAGACACAACTTATATCTATCTTATTTCTGTCCATAAAAGCTAAGAGGGTATCTACAGTAGGAATGCCTACACACTCAACTTTAAAAAGAGACTCTAATTGTTGGCGGGCTTTTTCAGCAACCTTCTGTGGCCAGGCATGAGTATGAATATCAATTATCCTAAAGTTCATATAATTGCTCTTCAGTAAGCACCTTAAATCCTTCTTTCTCAACCTTCTCTTTTATTAAAGACGGTTCTTTGACTTCAACGCACCATACTGCGAATTTACTTGACTCAATAACAAAACCATAGGCGTCAACAACATTAATATTATTGCGCAAGAATACATCTGCCAGTTTATACAACCCTCCTGGCTTATCATCAATAACAATGGCAAGAATATCTTTCAAAGCACAAGCAAACCCCTTATCATTCAGAGCCAAATAAGCAGATTGCGGTTTATCCACAAGCAGTTTCATCAATCCAAAATCTCCCCTATCCTGTATAGTCATTGCACGGATATTTATATCGTTTTCAAAAAGAATCTCTGTAACTGATTTTAACCTTCCCGGTTTATTCTCAACAAAAACATTAAGCTGTTTTGCCATAATGTCCTCCTAAAGTTTTGGTCTTAAATCTACAACTCTCTTTGCTTTACCTTCAAACACAGGCAAACTTCCTGGCTCATGCAATTCCACTATAGGGTTGACAATAATAGATGCTTTTAATTCATCTTTTATGTGGCTACGTAAAGCATCAAGCTCATTTAAATCTCCGCTAAACATTTTAGAATATATTTCCACCTTTACAATAAGCTTATCCAAAGCGCCATCTTTCTCTATCTGCACCTGATAGTTAGTTCCTACCTGTGGTATACGCATTATTACTTCTTCTATCTGAGAAGGAAATACATTAACTCCATTAACAATAAGCATATCATCTGTCCTTCCTGTAATACGGGAAATTCTTCTGTGGGTACGGCCGCACTTGCATTTTCCTTTATAAATAAATGCTAAATCCCTTGTACGATAACGCAGAAGAGGCGTTGCCTCTCTCTTTAAAGTAGTAAAAACTAACTCTCCCTCTTTTTCTTCGCCAAGCATCTTACCTGTCTTAGGGTCAATAACTTCTATGATATAGGCGTCTTCCCATGTATGCATCCCATCCTTATATACACATTCAAAACTTACTCCCGGACCATTCATTTCACTTAGGCCATACGAATTGTAGACATCTATTTTAAGAAGGTTCTCGATCTTTTTACGGGTATTCTCAGAATAAGGCTCTGCCCCCAAAAATGCCTTACGTAGTGCAAGCTCCTTACGGTCTACCCTAAATTCACTCAACTTAGAGTATATATGGAGACTATAGCTTGGTGTTATGTGGATTACTGTGGTTCTAAAATCCTTCATAAGCTGAATTTGACGTTTAGTATTGCCTCCTCCTACAGGAATAACCATCATCCCTACTCTTTCAGCGCCATAGTGAAGCCCTAAACCCCCCGTAAAAAGTCCATAACTCATCATATTCTGGAATACGTCATCTTCTGTTACTCCTGTGGCAACGATACACCGCGCAACAAGATCCGCCCAGTTATCAATATCTCTTTTAGTGTGATAAATAACCGTCGGCGTCCCTGTCGTTCCTGAGGAAGTATGAATTCTTACCACTTTTTTGTCCTCTACCGATAGAATTCCCCGGGGGTATGCTTCTCGTAAGTCATCCTTGGTAGTAAAAGGGATACGTTGTAAATCATCTAAAGTTTTTATGTCAGAAGCTGATTTAATTCCTGCTTTATTGAGCCTGCGTCTGTAAAAAGCTGTATTTAAGGCACAGGCTACTGTTTCTCTAAGGTATTTTAACTGCAACTTCTTAAGAGAATCCCTATCTATAGTCTCAATTTCTTTATTCCAAAAATTAACTTCCATCATCTTCCTTTCTTAGCATTTAAAGATTGACTATTTCGTCTTTTCTCAAAACCCTTATATTGTTTTTAGAAAGAATATCTATGGCCTTATCGACATCATCGAAACGAAATACCAATATCGCCTTATCAACATTTTTTTCAAGAAAAGCATACATGTATTCAATGTTGATATCACTCTCATAGAACAGTTTAAGTATTGATGCTAACCCTCCTGGTTTATCTTCAACTTCCACTGCTACAATATCAGTAATATTCGCCACAAATCCTTTGTCTTTAAGAATCTGAACTGCCTCATCAGGTTTGTCAACCACCATGCGTAAAACGCCAAAATCTTCGCTGTCGGCAATGGTAAGAGCGCGAATATTTATAGAATTCTCTCCTAAAAGCGAGGCGACCTCATAGAGTCTGCCTCTCTTATTCTCCAGAAAGACTGATATCTGAGTTATCTTCATAGCTACCTCCTTAAATTTATACCACCCTTTTATCAATAACTCTCTTTGCCTTACCCATGCTTCTTTCAATTGTCTTAGGCTCAACCAACCTCACCTTAACAAAAATTCCCAATATAGATTCTATTTCCTTTTTTATTTTTTCCTCTAAGATACGTAGTTTCTTAACCTCATCGGAGAAAATTTTTTCCTCTACCTCAACAAGTATTTCCAGTTCGTCAAGCTCTCCTGCTTTTCTATCCACAATGAGCTGATAATGCGGCTGGGTTCCTTCAACGCCCAAAAGCACATGCTCAATCTGCGAAGGAAATACATTTATGCCTCTTACTACAATCATATCATCTGTTCTCCCCTTAATCTTACTTATACGGGGACTAGTTCTACCACAACGGCATTTCTCATACACAATACTTACTATATCGCGACTGCGGTATCTTAACAGAGGAATGCCCTCTTTGGTAAGAGTGGTAATTACAAGTTCCCCATTCTCTCCTTCTTTAACTTCCTCGCCAGTCTCGGGATTTATAACCTCAGGATAAAAAACATCCCAGAAGATATGCAAACCATCTTTATAGGTGCACTCTTGGGCTACGCCGGGACCAATTATCTCACTTAACCCATATACATCTGTAGCAATCATCTCCCACGTTCCTTCTATTTCCTTCCGCATAGAATCGCTCCACGGTTCTGCTCCAAAAATACCAATCTCCCAGCTGCTCTCTCTTGGGTCAAGACCCATTTCCTTTGCCTCCTCTGCCATATAAAGGGCATAACTGGGAGTACAGGCTAAAATGCGCGGCCTAAAATCACTCATAAGCTTTAACTGGCGCTTAGTCTGACCACTTGAGGCAGGGATAATGGTAAGCCCCATTTCCAATGCCCCATAATGAAAGCCAAGCCCTCCTGTAAAAAGACCATACCCATAGGCAATCTGAAGCATATCATTTGGCTCTGCTCCAGCGCAGCAAAGGGTACGAGCCATTACTTCTGACCAGAGCTTAATATCGTTCTTGGTATATCCTACAACCGTAGGGTTACCCGTTGTCCCACTGGATACATGAATCTCAGCAATCTTTTCTATTGGTTGAGAAAACAGTCCAAAGGGATAATTATTACGCATATCTTCTTTTCTAGTAAAGGGAAGTTTTTTGATATCATCGATTGTCTTTATAGCTGAAGGAGCAACTCCATATTTATCAAGCTTTTCTCTATAGGCAGGGCATCTCTCATAAACATACTTAACTATCTCTCTTAAACGCTCTGAGAGAATGTTTTTTAAATCCTCTGGCTTCATACATTCCATTTTCTCATTCCAAATCATTGTTCACCTCCTTGATAACCTGAAAAATATTTTCTTGCTTTTAGAAATATTTCCTTATTCTTGCTAAAAAATCTATCTCCAAAAACAATATTCAACGCCCTTAACCAATGTTTTTCTCTTATAGGTAGATGTAAAGACAAAACACCAATCATATAAGTGTTCAAAAAACGCCTATCAGAAAGCTCCGTTTCTGCCTTATCTAAAGCAAAAGAGAAATCTACCCCTCCCTTTTTCATAAAACTTTTCAATCGCTTCAATTCATCCTTATGAAAAGCTACCAGAAAATCAACTTTACCTTTAGGAATTAAAGGAGACAATACTCTATCACCAAAACGAAGGTGCGACTCTACTGAACCACCTCTTTGCGCCATACCATGAACTTCTGACTTTTTTACATGAAACCCTCCCATTAAAGCAGCCCATCCGCAAACTTCAGAAGCCTTAAGCACTCCCTGACCACCAACCCCACAGAAAAGAATACTATATACTCTCTGTTTCTTAACCATCGCTTTTACTCAAAGCAGAAAACTTACACACCTCTACACAAAGACCGCATCCTACACAGTAATAAGGATTTATCTCAATAAAACCATCCTCTGTCTTGGTTATTGCAGGACAATCTATCATAAGACACATATAGCATTTTGTACATTTGCGCTTGTTATAGGAAGGAGGAGAAAGTCTCTTTTTAGTAATGAGACGGCAGGGAAAACGTGTTATTAAAACACTTAAAGCTTCTTCGTTTACTCTTTTCTTTATAATGCTCTCAAGCTTATCAACCTTAAAAGGGTTAACAACATCAACATTATCTGCCCCACAGGCATAACAAACCTCTTCTAATACTAACTTCTTTGTAGGCTCATTTTTTATCGTAATACCTGTAGCAGGATGTGGCTGGGCCCCTGTCATTGCAGTAGTAGAATTGTCAAGAATAATTATCAAACCTTTAGTTTTGTTGTAGGCTAAATTGACAAGAGAGGTTATGCCCGAATGAACAAAGGTAGAATCACCGATTACCCCCACAATATTCTTATTTAATGCCTTCTTCAACCCTTCAAAGAAGGTTACGCCACTACCCATACATAAGCAGGTATGTAAACTCGAAAGGGGAGGTAAAGCTCCCAAGGTATAACAGCCAATATCTCCTGTGACAACAAGTTTAAGCTTCTTCAATACCCAGAAAACAGGCCGATGAGGACATCCTGGGCACATAACAGGTTTTCTTGCAGCTTGAGTCTCTCTGGGTTTACTCTTTCCCTCAACGATAAAAGGAATGAATTCCGGCCTTAGTTCTCCTACTCTAAAAGAAGAATGTTTTACTCTAACTTTTACACTAATTTTCCTTAACTCCCCTTCAAGAAAAGGCTCAAGTTCTTCTACAACATAAATTTTTTTGACCATTCTGATAAATTCTTCTACCTTCCTATGAGGGAAAGGAAAACTCATACCTAACTTTAGAAAAGAAGCATCGGGATACATCTCTTTGGTATAGAGGTAAGCTACCCCTGAAGCAATAAAACCTATCTTTGTACTATTCAGCTCTATTCTGTTCAGGCTGCTCCGCTCAGAATAAATGGTTAGTTTATTAATGCGTTTTTCTAAGTCAATATGGCGCCTATAAGCATTGCGGGGAACAAGCACATATTTAGAAACATCTAAACTGAACTCTTTTTTCTCTCTAACTTCCCTTTCCTTAATTAAAACATCCTCTTTGGTATGAGAAACTCTTGTGGTGAGACGAACCATAACTGGTATATCAAAACGTTCACTTATATTAAAAGCAATCTTAACAAAACTTTTGGCCTCTTTAGGGCTTGAAGGTTCTAAGAGAGGAAGCTTTGCCAAAGAAGCAATAAAGCGATTATCCTGCTCGTTCTGAGAAGAGTGCAGCCCTGGGTCATCACAAGTAACTACAACAAAACCTGCATTTACCCCACTATATGCACTACTCATAAGAGGGTCCATAGCCACATTAACCCCTACATGTTTTGAAGCATAAAGAGAACGTAACCCTCCTATTGAGGAAGAAAAAGCTACCTCATAAGCAACTTTTTCATTTACGGACCATTGAGTGTCAATATCGCTATAAGAAGAAAGGTATTCTAGAATTTCAGAGGAAGGAGTCCCAGGATAGGCACATGCTACCCTAACGCCTGCTTCATAAGCCCCTTGCGCTATTGCTTCATTTCCGGAGAGGAAAACCCGCCTCTTTGCAGAGCTACTCATAGAATTACAATTATAATAGGAAATGACAAAATAATCAACGCCCTATATAGTAGCCAAAAAATACCAAAAATAGCTATAGTTTAGTATAATACTCTATTCTTCTACAGCATCTTCTCTAAGAGTATAGGTGGTAAGGGTGAGTGTGACTTTTTGAAAAGGAAGAATTTCATCCTTCCTCTCAATTTCTAAGTTTTTAACAGATACGACTCTTTCTAAGTTAATAACTCTCTTTATGAATTCAACTGTTTCTTTATAGCCGGCATTAAAACTAACTTTAAAATCGTGTGGCTTTATAGGCCCTGTTGTTTCTTCCTTGATGGCTGGTCTGCTTCTTCTGCGCATAATGGGACTTTCTTTGTCTTTTTTATTTTTCTCTGGCGCCATCTCAAAAGTAATATTTTTTATCATCATAGCATCAGCAATCGAAGCTAATTCTCTCACCAAAAGCAGTATTGATTCCTCACTCTTAGGAATCTTTCTTAAGACCTCTTCTTCTTTAAGCTTATACTTCTCAATCTCTTCCTCTATCTTCTTGCTCTTTCTTTTAACTCCGCGTAGCTCTCTTAAATATCCTTTTCTCTCTTTAAGCTCTTCTCTTGAAGCATTAACTTTTGTTATCTGATAAATAAAACCCACCAATAAAAATACAGTTATCAGAAGCAAGATAAAGCGGATACTTAAGAAAAACTTCCTCATAATATTATATTCTTAAATCAGCATCCAAAATAAACTCCTGCCAGTCCATCTTCGTCAGCCGCACGTTATCTTCGGTAACCTGGGGGGTTATTTTATCAAGCTTAGGAGGAGTTACTTTAATGTTTTTTAGAATATTGATTTCTCTAAGGTCAGCTGCTATCTCTTTTATAACCTTGTAGGCTGACTCATAATCACCCCAAATCTTAACTTTAAGTCTTAAGATGTAACTGTTTTTTGTGCTTTCATCTTTGAAAGATAAAAAGGAAGACTCCTGGGGTTTTGTCTTCTTTTTTTCCCCCCCCACATAAAGATAGGAAAAAAACATTTTATCTGTTTTTCTTATATCCAACGCATAAAGTAAAGGAAGTGGATTCTTTCGTTTCTCTATTAACTCCTGAATAGCTGCTATTCTATTCTCAAGAAGTTTTCTTTTACTCGAAAGACTCTTCTCTTCGGTGTGCACTCCTTCTAATCTTTCAATCTCAAAATTAACCCTTTTAAGCTCTCTTTTTACGCTCATACCTATAATCCAGAAATTAAGCCAGCCTAAAAACAACCCACAACTTATAAATATACATACAGCACTAAAAATTGACCGTTTTATAGCAAGCTCTTCTTTTCTTTTTAACTCAAAAGGCAAGAAATTAATAACCTCCTGAGGTTTAAGGGTGGTAGCAAGGGCTGTTCCTATAGCCCCCAGAAAAAGAGAGAACTCTTTATCCCCTCCTTTTTGAGGGAAAGAAATATTCAAGAATTTATCTGCTTCTATAAGCTTAGGAAAAGGAGAAATCCTCTTCCCTACGAGGCTAACAATATTTTTTATAAGTGCTCCCCCCCCCACAAAGAATATTTCTTCAATTTTTCTTGCCTCATATCGTTCCTTAAAGTATATAAAAGTCCTTCTTATCTCTTGGACAATTCTCTCTAAAAAAGGCTCCATGAACATCCTAAGCTCTAAGGGGTTAGTTTCTGCTGCTGTTTTTCCCTTCATATTAGCTTCGTATTTCTGACGCATTATCTCCTCAGCAATAGCCACTCTATTTTTAGGGTCAAACTCTACATCAGGAATACCTTCCTTCAATACAATATCCTCTGCCTTCTGAGGAGAAACCCCTAAACCATTAACTACCCCTTGAATAATATCTTTGCACCCAAAGAAAATACTGCGGTTAAAAATAATATGCTGACCTCTACTTATAGATATATTCATAGATGTATATCCAATATCAATAAATGCTACCTCTTTATTTTTATATTCTGGCTTTCTAACAAGCAAAGCCCCCATAGAAGCACATACAGGAGCAATAAGATGAGGGGTTAGCTCAGCTTCTCTAAATAAATTTAAAGCAAGTTCTACAAAATCCTTTTCTTCTCTTACCACAAGAACTTCATAACGAGGGATATTTGCCTCCATCGTTTCTCCCAGAAAGACCGTCTCAAAAACACTTTTAGGGCCAGGAGCAGGAATCATCTTGCGGCGCGCCTCTGTCATCGCTGCAATCTCTAACTCTTTTCTGTTCATCTTAGGGAGAGCAATTGTAGTGATAACAGGAGAAAAAAAGGGAATGTTTATTCCTATTTTCGTCTTCGGCTCTTTGAAACGACTCAAAGGTATCTTTCTTAGAATCTCTTGAGCAAGCGCATTCCTATCCAGAGTTTTTTCTTGGGCACCACTTAATAAAGGAGTAAGAATTAGAAACCTACTCCTAATAAAGATTTTATTAGTTATATCTATTTCTACCACTTTGGTGTAAAGCGTACCTATATCTATACCAATTAAATGTTTCATTTTATCCTCCCAAAGACTGCGCAAGCTTAAACATGGGCATAAATATTGCCAGAGCAATAATACCCACTACCGCACCCATGATTATAATCATAAGAGGCTCAAATAAGGTAAAAATCCTGTTTATAGTCCGGGGAATTTCCTTATCGTAGAATTCACTTACTTTACTCATACTCTGAGCCAGTGTTCCAGACTCTTCCCCTACGCTAATCATTCTAATAACTAAAGGGGGGAAATCGCCGGTCATCTCTAAGCTGGTAGCAATCCTTTCTCCTAAATTAATAGCATCTCTGGCCTTTCTGGTAGAGTCCTCTAAACGTTTATTGCCCATTGCCTGAATAGAAATATCTAAAGCTCCCAAAACATTGATTCCTGACTGAATAGACAAACTTAAAATATGGCAGAATCGAGAAAGAATTATCTTATGAAGCAAACTTCCAAATAAAGGCATTTTTAGCTTCCAACTGTCAATAAAATATCTCCCTTGAGGGTTTAGACTGAATATCTTAATGCCTACGCCTAAGAGCACAAAGAAAAGAAATATTAAAAGTACATATTTTTTGATAAAATCGCTGGTTCCAATGACAATCTGGGTAGCAAGGGGTAACTCTGCCCCCACCTGATCAAACATTGGCTTAAATATGGGAACAACTTTAATCATTAAAAGAGAAACCACCCCAATCATAGCAATAAAAAGAAGAACAGGATAAGTAGCTGCTTCTTTTATTTTTGCTTTCAAGTCCATCTGCCATTCTAAGAAAGAAGATAGACTGTTAAGAGCAAATGCAAGCTTTCCTGTTGCCTCTCCTGCTCCTACAAGAGCAAGATAAAGATTATTAAAAATACGTGGATACACACTTAAGGCCTCCTTTAAGGAAGAACCACTCTCTACACGGTAGCGTAAATCATCTATTAATCTCTGGGTGCTTTCCTTCTCTGCATTACGTGCTAAATCCCGTAAACCTTCTACGAGGGGAATTCCTGCCTCAATCAGGGTAGCCAGGTGTATAGTGAATGTAAGCAGGTCTTTTTCCCCTATCTTAAAAATCCTACTGCCGCTTTTTTTCTCCTGATATATACTTGCCTTGGTAAGAAAATACCCTAAATTCCTTATTCTATTGGCAAGGTCTATCTCACTATTAGCAGCCATAACCCCTTTTACAACCTTACCTCTCTCATCCCTTGCTATATAACTATATCTCTGTAAAGGCATGATTATTTCTTTCTCTTAGCTCATGGCTAATAGTCCAAAGTTACGTCTTCTGCAACACGCAAATACTGAATTAACGCAAATCAAAGTATGCTGTATTTTGATTTCTTACTATCCGCTATCTTGCTAAACACTATTCGCTAACCGCTATTCGTTGCCAATTAGATTTCTCGCCAGCTTCCTGAAACAA
>CAYVYZ010000015.1:10676-33452 GCA_964455875.1 uncultured Planctomycetia bacterium
ATTCGCTAACCGCTATTCGTTGCCAATTAGATTTCTCGCCAGCTTCCTGAAACAATACTTCCGCTTAAATCATCATCAATACCATCAGCAGGAGGCAATCCTGTCGCATTATTTACGTTATCTACAATACCATCAACAGTAACAGCAACTTCTCTATGGGCTATGAGCTTACCATCTGTTCCATCTTGATTTCTTATGTAAACTTTCCCTCTACCGATAATATCACGCCTCGTTCCAGAAACAGAAACACTAAAATTATAATAAAAATTATAGTTATCCCCCGACTCATCCAGACCGCTAAAATCAATAGAGTCTCCTGACAAACTTACATTCTTCAATATTTCTATTTTCGCCCGCTCAACTCCTGCCTGGGCAAGATAGAAAGCAATTAAGTTCTTCTCCTGTAAAGAAGAAGCAAGCATGGTTGGTTCCCATAAATTCATTAACCCCACACTGATTACCGCTCCAATAAAAAGAAGGAAAATTGCAAATATCAATGCTTGAGCTCTCATCTCAAGGGTTCCTTGCTCTAATTTTAGTCCTAAAAGTAACATTTCTGTTGCCCGCACCTTCTGGAGAAAGTGGCCGCGGCCTTAAAGTAATCTTAACAGTAATTAAACCACTCCCATCATGAGAAAAAATATCTGCACTCCCCGGGTTATCAACAACAAGAGCAGTTAAATCTATCTGAGAACCCCATCCCCATCCGCTTCTTCTTCTTCGTACTAATTTGTTAATAAAACCAACTCCCCACTCTCTTCTGCGTTCATACCTTATCCTCTCTAAAGAACCATCGTTATCAATATCTCCTTGAAATTCTATTCTCATTCCATCCCAATAATTTGGCGAGAAATCTATATCAATACTTGAAACTGTTGCACATCTTAACTCATTACTCATAAATTCCAAAGCCCATCTTCCTTCCTGAATCAGCGTAGCCTGAATACTTTGCTTAGACCATGCAAAGTTAGAAGATATTGCTACCCGCGAAAGTGCTATCATAGCAAGAGAAAGAATAACAATGCCCACTATTGTCTCAAAAAGAGTAAAGGTGTTTATAATCTTTTTCATAGTTAAAAATCAGCAATCAAGGTCTGCAATGAGACAGCCCTCTCTCCTTTTTCTCCCTGCCAGTAAACAGTAACCCTTATATGTGCCAAATTATTATTGCCAAGATAGGGACATGTCACATTAACCTCTCTGTCAAAATCAGGGTAATCACTATCCACTTGAGCCCGCGACTCATTGTGAGCACTAGGATTAGAAAACAGAGTTGAATCACTGTCTGTAGAAAGTTCTTCCATCTTCTCCTGGGCGAGGAAGCAGGCAATTGTTTTCATTTTAAATCCACGGGAATAGTGGTAACCCTGATAAAGAATCCGCATCACATATACACTTACAATAGCAAATATAGCAATAGCAATAGATATTTCAATAAGACTGAAGGTCTTGCGCTTCATGGGTACTCTCTAATATTCTTTCACAGCTCCACACAACTGGTTTAAGCAAAATCATTGTAATTTTTCTTGCCCATGGCCTTTTAGATATATAATCAGCAAGAGAGGGACTAACTGTATAATAAACTTCAACTAACTTTCTACCTAGAGAGCTTTTAAGTAAGTAACTATCTCTAAATCTTCTAAGAATTCTTAACTCTCTAGCTCCTCTATCCGGCTCTCCACTATAAGCAGCAGTAGCAATAAAGCAATAAGCTCCTCCCCCTGGTAAATCAAAACGGGTATATCCTGTTTCTTTAAACAACTGAATATCAATAGTTTTTGACCCTTTAACTAAAGTTATAATATCAGCATTATTTGGATTTAAAGACATCCTCCCAAAAGGAGGCTCGAAGGTAATGGTATTAGGAGCGGTAGTGATATCCACAAGATCTAGTCTTACTGTGGGTTTTGCAAGATTTCCCGATGCGTCCCTTATATCATAAGTATCATTAGAAGTATCAAAAGAGATAGTGTAATCCTGGTGTTTTGATATTGCCATCTCCCTTGTCCATGAAAAATCAGAAAGCATGCGGAACATTTCGCTTTTTATACGCCTGCTATCAACTAAAGTAAAGGAAACAATTGTCATTGTAGATACCACAGCAATAATGGCTAAAACCACAATAGTCTCTACGAGAGTAAAACTGTTTTTACTATCAGAAAAGAAATAATTAAGGAAAGTATCTTGGGAATCGCGTTTTTTATATCTCATTGTCTTTCAGTATAAGTATAATTTAAAAACAAACTAAAGTCAAATAGAACTGCTCGTAGAGACTTTGGCCTTCTTTAAAGAAAGGTTAATCAAAGAATAATAAATCAATAATACTTCTCTATATCTATGTCTTTATAATAATGCTTTAATATTTCTTTATAACTAAAACCATCCTGGGCTATCCTTATCGCCCCTTCCTGACACATCCCTACCCCATGACCAAAGCCAGCTCCCCACAAAATGAGAAACTTAGCAAAGGAAGGATTCTTTTGACTATATTTGACCTCTAAGGTAAAAGCACTGCTTCTTAAACCATCCCAGAATCTCCTTAAGCTTAAATCTCCTCTTAATCTTATAACTTTACCATCTACAGTTACATCCATTTCCTCAATATGAGCGCATTCACCTCTTTTAACTATTTTAATTCCTTTTAGCTCTCTTAAAGAAAATCCAAAAATCATTCTAAAATCCTCTTCGTCATAAATTCTCTGCCAACGAAAATTACTCTTATTCTTTGTATAAGAACAGAAAGTTAAAGGGTATAACTTAAACCAATTCTCTAAGTTCTCCTTGGGAAAACTCAATTCTTGTTTTTCTGAATCCAGCTTGTTCTCCAGATATCCCCTATTACCAAAAAGGTCTCCCCTTAAGCAACCTCCACAATTTGAATGATAAAACGCCTCAATAAGCTCTCCCTTATAAACCATAACCTCACCATAAGTATCATCTACAGCTCGATTGGTTCTTTCTTTCTCGGCAGCCATACCACGGTAAACTTGACAATGAACAGTACTACAAAAGTCAAAACCCTCTTTTTTATGTCTACCTCTGTTTCTAAGAATAAGCGTGCGAGCTGCTACTGCCTGTGCTTTTAAAGCTTCCATATTAGCTTTGGGATATATTTCGCTGGGTAAAACTCCATAGAGATACTCTTCTACATTTATTGTGTTAATTACATTCAGCTTATCTCTATACTTAACTATCTCTAAG
Source organism: uncultured Planctomycetia bacterium (assembly GCA_964455875.1). Lineage (GTDB taxonomy): Bacteria > Omnitrophota > Gorgyraeia > Duberdicusellales > 4484-171 > CAZWON01. The sequence continues at coordinate 13,878 of CAYVYZ010000015.1, forward strand.
TTACCCCTTAAAGATAAATCCAAAGTAGTTTGCCAGAATTTACCTTTTCCATAAACAGCACCAAGAAGATAAAAAGGGTGATTGGTGGTTCTTAGATAAACGGGGGGATAAAGTTCAACAATTACCTTATTGTTTTCATATTCCTTAAGAAAAATCTTACTTTTACTGTAGCCAATGGTGTATAAAACATCTTTCTTAAGAGAAAATTTATGAAACCTATCTTCTAAAGATATATCACCTGAAGACTTAAAACCCACCGAATTTATCTCTCTTAAGACAGCAACTTTAACCTTAGGTATATTACCTCCTTTGGGAATATAGGAGGCTAATTTTATCTTTTTTCTTCTTTTCAACAGTTCTTTCTTCTTCTTTAAGAAATACTCTTTCCCTAAAGATCTCTCTGCCAAGGTAAGCTTCTGGAGAATTATTCTGCTTTGAGGATAAAAATTATTTGCCTTCTTTAGATATCTATACGCTAAAGAAAATTTTTTATTCTGCAAATACAAAACACCTAAATAATAATTTGCCAGTTTTATGCTTGGGTCGTATTTTATAACCTTCTTAAACTCCTCCTCTGCCTTACGATATTTTCCCTTATGATAGAATATTTTTGCCAATCTGTATAACGCTATGGAATTATCTCCTCTATCTAAAGACCGCCGGTAATACTTTATGGCAGAACCATAATCCTCCAGCTCCTCATATATTAATCCTAGATAAAGGTACTTTAAGAAAGAAAGATTTTTGTCATCCAAGTTTCTAAACAAAGAAAGGGCCTTCTTGTCCTCTCCTGCAAGACAGTAGATTTGTGCCAATAGAAATCTTAATTTATTATCTCGTCGTTTACTTAGATAGAACTTAAGTAAATCTATGGCTTCTTTATATCTGGCTTCTTCTTTAAGGTGAAACACCACATTGGCATATGTTCCCTCCTTATAATCTATTTCTTTAAGATAATCTTCGATGATATCTCCAGAGGAATTAGCCAGTTTACCAGAAAATACAGAGGATGGAATAACAAGATATAAAAGGCATAAAACTATATTAAACAGATTCCTCTTAAGAAAACTATTCATGAGGAGGAATTAAGCTGATAACCTTTTTTGGTTCTATTTCAATCACATATTTGGGGCGGGGCATATTGATTTCAGGATGATACAAAGAGGATTTATTTTTCTTGATATGGTTCAAAACTCTCCGCGACACTCTCTCTAACAGCCTGCTGTCCCATTTCTTCAACATATCTTTGTCAGATGCTAAATCTACCATTTTAGCCCTTCCCTTTATGCAGTATCCCATAAACTTATCCTCATCAACGGCGGTAATACTTACCAGTTTATTCCTTTTAATGTTTGCATAAGTCTCTTTTAAATATAAATCAAGAATATAAATTTTATCCTCTTCAACTTTAACTATCCCTTTACAGGAAGTATGGGGAAACCCTTCCTTATCTACACTAGCAACTATTACAAAACGCTGCTGCTTCAGAAAATAGACTATATCCTTGCGTAACTTTCCCATCCTTAAAAGACTTATCTGAAATATAATGCTTTACTGTGCTACAACAAATACTCTGTCATTGGGATGAACTTTGTTAACCAACTTTATCCCTACCATTTCTCCTTTGCCTGCCTTTTCTACTTGTTTATGCTCAATCTGCATAGAATCAACAACCTGGGTAAAATCGTCATGAACCCCTCTAATGCGAATGGTATCTCCCACCTTAAGCTCGTCCTTTAACTGAACTATCCCCACAGAAATCTTTCCGAAATAATGAGTAACTATTCCTATTTCTTTTTCCTCCATCCTCCCTCCTCTTTATTTTCCCAAGAGTAAATTATAATAAACTTATCCCACTGTGTTGGTCTTCTCCCTGCCAATAACAGGAAGATTTAGATGGTGAGCCTTATTAAGAAACTTCTTTTTATCTAAAATAATAACCTTCCCTTTCTCTAAAACAAGAGCGGAAGCTTTCACCCTTCTTATAACTTTTAAAGTATTAAGACCTACCACAGGAACATCAAATCTTAAATCATGGTCTTTTTTACTGAATTTTAACACAACGCATCCTCTACCTGCAATCTTATAGCCCCTGATAATGGTATTATCGGTTCCTTCAAGAGCTTCCAAGGCAACCACGCTTTTATTTTTTACCACTACACTCTGCCCCACATCTAAATCTACAAACCTTGAAATAATCTCTACTCCAAAATTTATATCCTCCCATACCTCTCTTCTTGGCTCAAGAGAATTCATTAACCCCTCTTCTGCCAGATACTCCTCCATATAAAGGGTAGAATCAAGAAACTCCACTCCCATTATCTCTAATGTTCTAATCACTCTTAAAAATACGGTATGGGGACGAAAATCTTTTATATCATCGGCAAGGCGCAACATTTTATCATCCCAGTACTTCTTCTCAAATATCCTCTGAGGGCTTATTTGACCCACCATTACCATCTGTTTAATATTTTCTTTATGAATTATGTCTACCAGCTTTTTTAACTCACCTACATGCAACCAGTAGCATCTGTCAACATAACGAGTTATAGCGGAGGAAGTCTCTCCATAAAAACAGATTGCTATTAACTCAATATTGCTATCTTTCTCTTTTGCTGATTTAGAAAATAGAAGAGGAAAAAGCTTGTTTCCCGCTATAACACCTAGTTTCATCGGGAAATTCCCCTTTTGGAACTGGAAACAAAGGAAATCAAGTATTTCACTTCGGAAGTATCAGGCAATAAATCACTGACTATACTCTTAGCGTGCTTTAAGGTATGACCTTCAAAGAATAGAATCTTAAATGCCTTTCTAAGAATATCTATCTTATCTTTTGAGAACCCTCTTCTTCTTAAACCCACTAAGTTTACACCCCTTACAATAGCAGGATGACCATCGCATAAAGAAAAAGGGGGAATATCCTGAACAACCTTAGAGCATCCTCCAATTATAGCAAAATCACCAACCCTACAGAACTGATGGATAGCAACCATCCCCCCAATTACCACATGATTACCTATAGTTACGTGCCCTGCTAAGGTGGCCAGATTTGCCAATATGTTTTCATCTCCCACAATACAATTATGAGCAATATGAGAATATGCCATAATAAGATTATTGTTCCCTACAACAGTCTCTGAACCCTCTTCTGTACCCGGGTTTAAAGTAACGAATTCTCTTATAATATTATTATTCCCTATAATAAGAAAACTTTTTACACCTTTGTATTTTAAATCCTGGGGAGCGCTACCTATTACGGCATGGGAAAATATCTTACAATTTTCTCCAATCTGAGTATAGCCTGTAATATAGGCAGAAGGGCCAATTTCTGTAAATTTTCCTATTCTCACATGGGGCCCAATAACCGCAAAGGGACCAACTGATACACCATCATCGAGTTCGGCATGTGAATCTACCACTGCTTGAGGATGAATCTGTGTGGCCATGCTCATATTATATCAAAAAAATGAAGAGGAGCAATAAGATCATTGCCTCCTCTTTTCTATCAATACCGCCTATTTTCCTAGACTAATAAAACTTATGGTACAAGAGAAAAAAGGTAGGTTAACTATCCACAAGAGCAAACATAAGTTCTGCCTCTGCTACAACCCTATTGTCAACAAATGCCTTTGTAAGGACAGTACCGGTGCGTTTTTTAATCTTCCCTGTTGTAACTTCAATGACTAACTGGTCGCCAGGCACGACGGGTTTCCGAAATTTAACATTATTAGCAGCCATAAAATATGCCAACTTTCCTTTGTTTTCTTCATCAGCAAGCATTAAGACCCCCCCTACCTGAGCCATTGCCTCAATAATAAGCACTCCTGGCATTACTGCTTTGGCAGGAAAGTGCCCTTGAAAAAAATAATCGTTTATAGTAACGTTCTTTATACCAACCGCCTTCTTTCCCTTCTCCATATGAACAACGCGGTCTATAAGTAAGAAGGGGTAACGATGCGGTAGAATCCGTTGGATGTCCTCAACGGAAAGCTCTCCCTCTTTACTAAAATAATTCTCACTTGAGCCTACCCCTCCCAATAGAGTCTTCTCCCTGTACTTTTTAAGCTTATTAAGAAGTTTAATGTTCAAATTATGACCGCTTCTAATGGCGATGATGTGAGCCTTAATAAACCCTGCCAAATACAAATCTCCCATCAAATCCAAAACTTTATGTTTTACAAACTCATCGGAAAATCTTAACTCGTTCTTAACTATCTCTCTCTTAGAAACAACTAAAGTATTTTCGTAATTAGAACCTTTCCCTAAGCCCATTTTCATAAGGTAATCTACTTCCTCTTCTAAGCAGAACGTCCGCGCCTCATAAATCCTCTCAGAAAGCTCACCGTTTAAAACAATATCTAAAAACCCAGTATTAATTACTGCATTATCGTACTTAAGCGTGTAAGAAATTCTTGTCTTATCATAAGGGATAACTACGATGGAAGAGTCATTCTCTTCAACCCATAAAGGTTCTCTAATTACAAAATATTTACGGGGGGCATCCTGAGAAACCACTTTTGCCTCATAGAGCTTCTCCACAAACCCCTTTGCGCTTCCATCCATTCCCGGCACCTCTTCCCCCCAGATATGTACATATATATTATCTATACCCAAAAGATGGAAAGCTGACATTAGATGTTCAATAGTATGGATAAAAACATTCTCTCTTCCTATAGAGGTCCGCCGCGGATATTTATCAGGACTAAGTACAGCGTAAAGGTCAGCTTTTATCGTTACTTCGGGAAACAAATCTTTTCTGACAAAGACTACTCCACTGTTAGAAGGAGCGGGCAAGAATTCCATCTTCACCTTTCTTCCTGTATGAAGCCCCACCCCTTCAAGAGAAACTTTGTTTTGAATGGTATTCTGCCTATCCATTGTGCTTTAGTTTTCTCTCTAAAATCTCTACTTTCTCTTCCAGCTCTTTAATCTTTTGATAAAGCTGGGGAAGTTTTTGTACACAGGCATTAACTCTTTTTGCCTTCTCATGGGGTTTGGCGGGATAACCTGATACTTTAGTTCCTGCTGGGACAGACTTTGTTACACCTGCCTGAGCAGCAACAATTGCTCCATCGCCAATGGTAATATGCCCTACAATCCCTGCCTGACCGGCAAGAATAACTCTCTCTCCTAAACGTGTACTACCAGAGATTCCTGCCTGAGCAACAATAATACAATTTTTTCCCACTATAACATTATGGGCAATCTGAACTAAATTATCAATTTTTGTCCCTGCGCCAATTACTGTTTTGTCAAAACGAGCTCTATCAATAGTAACATTTGCCCCTATCTCTACATCATCTTCTATAACTACTGTACCAATTTGAGGAATCTTCTTCTGTACCCCCTTAACTGCAGCAAATCCAAAACCATCACTTCCTATCACTGCCCCTGAATGAATAATCACTCTGTTACCAATCTCTATTCTCTCTCGTATAGTAACATTAGGGTAAATTAAACAATTGTTGCCCAAAATAGCTTTTCTCCCAATGTAACACCCTCCATAAATAATGGTATTATCCCCTATATCTGCTCCTTCCTCTATAATAACATAAGGACCCAAAGCAACCTTTTCTCCTAATTTCACGTCTCTGCCAATAACGGCCGTAGGATGGATACCTTTGGGGTGTTTAACATAATTAGGGGCAACCAACCCTACTACTTTTGAGAATGCCAAGGAAGGGTTATCTGTTTTAATCAGAGGTTTTTTGGTATTATTTACATCTTTTGATGTTATCACTGCTGAAGCACGGGTGCTTTTCATGAGACGCTGATACTTAGAATTTGCCAAAAAAGTTATATCTCCTTCTTTAGCTTCTTTAATGCCAGAAATACCAGTAATTACAATATCGGGGTCACCAACCAACTCGCCCCCTATAAGCTGAGCAATTTCTCCTAAAGTAAACCTCATTTTGCTTTATATCCCTCATTAAGTTTCTTAAGAACTGACTCCGTTACATCTATGCCTTCTTTACCATAGAGAATGGCACTCTTATTAAGAATTAAATCAAACCCCTTGCTCTTAGCATAGTTACTTATAGCATTATTAATATCATCTATAATTTCTTTCATTTTTTCGTCACTTTCTTTCTTCAAATCAGAGTATATCTGGGCCTCTAAATCTCTATACTCATTAACTGCCTTCTTAATTTTTTCTTTTTGTTGTTCTTTTTCTTTATCTTTAAGCAGTTCTAACTTGTCCTGCATTTTAATAATTTCATTCTTCTTTTCTTCTAATTTACTTTCTTCCTCTTTCTTTTTCTTTTTCTCATCCAAAATCTTCTCATAATCTTTTGTTTTCTGATAATCATTAAATACCTTAACAATATCTGCGTATCCTACCTTTAAATCTTTTCCATATACTATAGCACTTCCTATAAAACATAATCCCAATGCTAGAACTAATGCCTTCCTCATCTGTCCTCCTTTTTAATCAGAAACCTCTACTGATATTAAAATGAAATCTTCCTTCCTTGCCTTCTTCGCCAGGCTCCTTATTAAGAGGCCAACCATAATCTACGCTAATAGGGCCAAGAGGTGTTTTTACTCTTATTCCCAACCCCACACTAGATTTTAAACCTCCACTTAAGAAGTCACTGCGTTTTGCCCACACATTTCCTGTATCAAAGAAAGCCGCCACTTTAAAAATATCACTAAGAGGATAGGTATACTCGATATTCCCTACAAAAAGGGCTTCTCCTCCTAAAGGATCTTCGGTGACAGCATCGATTGGCCCTATTTTTCTTTCATGATAACCCCTAATAGTAGAAGCACCCCCAGCAAAGAACCTTTTATATATGGGAACTTTCTTCGTATCTGAAAAAGGTTCCTCTATACCCACGCGTACCCTGAACTCTATAACCGATTTCCTAAACATCGGGAAAAACTTACTAACAACAGAAGAAAAAGCAATAAAGTCTTTGTCCCCTCCAAGAAAGCTCGCGGTTATGTCTAATGAGTTACTAAAATAGACTCCTTGGGAAGGAGAAAAGACATTGTCTCTTGTGTCGTAAACTAGCCCTAACTCTATTGTACTAAAACTATGCTTTCCTTCTTCATCCTTTAAATCCTGCGAAGCATCACTTACTATATCTGCAATCTTTACAGACTCAAACCTGTAGCCTACTGAACCTTTAAGGTAGTCACTAAATTCTCTTCCAAATCTTATAGAACCACCTGTTATGTCTTCCTCATACCCATATCCTACATCTTCATCTTGCTCGTGTGACCTCTTATAACCTTGAAACCCAAAAGAGATAGGTTTATCAAAAATCCAAGGATTGGTAAAGCTTAATTCGTACCGGTCACTTAGACTACCAAAGCTTGCCATAAGACTCAAATCTTGACCTCCTCCTGTAAAAGTAGACCAGTTCTTATAATCAAAATTGCGCTGTCTAATCTCTATAAAACCTGTAAATTGGTCAATAGAGCTGTATCCTCCACCAAAGCTTAAATACCCTGTCTTTGCTTCTTTAACGTCTACTATCAAATTTTCCCAATTGGGCTTAGAGCCCGGCTCAGAATCAAACCTTATCTCTTCAAAGAATCCCAGGTTTTCTAGACGCTGACGGCTTTTACGAATTTTCTCTCCTTCAAACTTATCTCCGGGATAAATACGTAGTTCTCTTCTTATAACTTTATCTCTCGTCTTGGTATTGCCTTGAATTTCAATCTTCTCCACATAAGCTACCTCATTCTCTGTAATTTCAAAACTTACATCAATCTTTTTCGTCTGGGGATTAAGAAAGGTAGTAGGCTTAACCTGAGCATAAATATACCCTTTATCAATATACTTGCCCCTTATATTATTAACTGCTTCTTTAATCTTTCGCTCAATGTAAATATCATCTTCCTTAAGGGCTGCTGCCTTTTTAAGCTCATCCACAGTAAAAACCTTATTACCTTCTATCCTTACAGTTCCTATATAATATCGATTGCCTTCCTTTATATTGATAGTAACATAAGCATCATTCTTTATGCGGTCTATGGAATAATTAACTTTTACTTCACTAAAGCCACGCTCTTTATAGAAATCTTCGATTCTCTTCGCATCATCAACAAGGGTTTCTTCTTTTAATATACCTCTATTAAAAAGCCACTTTTCTCTTGTGCGCATAAGCTTTTTAATCCTTTTTGTCCTTACATGTTCGTTGCCTTTAACAATAATCTTTCTTACCCTGACTACTCCCTCCTCCTCAATATTGAAAGTAACAGTGGCATGATTCTCTTTATCTACACTAATATTGTAGTCCACCTTTGCACTAGAAAAACCTTTCTTACTATAAAAATCTTTTATTTTATCTGCTACCTCTTTAAGTTTGTACTCGTCAAGAAATGCCCCTTCTTGTAAATCTATAATCTTTTCTATCCGTTTCTTATGTATACGACGAGCCCCTTTAATCAGAATCTCTTTAATCACAGGCTTCTCTTTAAGTTCAAAAGTCACAACAATTCCCTGGGGTGTTGATTCTTTATTAACCTCAATGGTGTCAAAATATCCTGTCTCATATAAGCTTTTTATATCATTATTTATAATATTCTCGTTGTATACTTCACCACGGCGGGTTTTTATTATAGAAATTACCTTCTCGCTACTGACAGTCTTGTTCCCTGTAATTTTAACCTGAAATATCTTATCAGCGCACAAAGCCGAAAGGGCAACAAAAAGGAAAGTTACAGAAATAACTACTTTTTTCATTATTTAAGATATTATAGATTAACTGGTTATAAAAGTCAATCTTATAAGTAACTCTAATTCTCTCTTACTTTAGAAAGATTCACAAATTTCATATATTCTTTTATAAACCCTAAATAAATACTGCCTGTTGGTCCATTTCTCTGTTTAGCAATTATAACTTCTGCTATACCTTTATTTTCCGGAGTGGAATTATAGTATTCTTCTCTTAAAAGTAAAACTACAACATCAGCATCCTGCTCTATTGCCCCTGATTCTCTTAAATCAGATAACTGAGGACGGTGGTCTTGTCTTGTCTCCACAGCGCGCGACAGCTGACTTACCGCTATAAGGGGAACGTTTATCTCTTTTGCTAATGCTTTTAGCGACCTTGAGATTTCTGAAATCTCTTGTTGGCGGCTTTCCCCTCTCCTTACAGAACGAATCATTTGAAGATAATCAACAATGATTAATTTAATATCGTGACGCGCCTTTAGGCGCCGTGCTTTTGCCCTTAACTCAAATATATTCAAAGCAGGGGTATCATCAATAAAAATAGGGGCCTCTGAAAGCCTCCCTGCTGCAGAAGTAAGTATGGGCCACTCACTTGGCGCTAAAAACCCTGTCCTTAACTTATGAACATCTACTTTAGCCTGCGAACACAAAAATCTCTGCATAAGCTGTTCTTTGGACATCTCCAGGCTGAAAAATCCTACAGGAATTTTTTCTTCTACTGCCACATATTCTGCAATACTTGTAGCTAAGGCACTTTTACCCATTGAAGGTCTACCCGCTAAAATTATTAAATCGCCATTTTGTAGGCCTGCTGTTTTTACATCAAAATCGACAAAACCAGTAGGAATACCTGTTATATGAGACTTCTTATGATACAGTGACTCAATAAGTTCTATACCATCCTTAATAATATCTTTTATATGAACATATCCACCTTCAATTCTCTTATCGCTTATCTCAAAAATAAGCCGCTCTGCTTTATCTAAAACCACACTAACATCTTCCTCGCCCTTATAAACAGACTCTACTATCCTTGTGGCATTATTAATTAAAGACCGCAAAATACTCTTCTCTTTAACAATATGAGCATAGTGTGTTACATTTGCCGCTGTAGGAACAAAATCTGCCAATGTGGTAAGATAAGTAGCACCTCCCACTTTATCAAGAAGTCTCTTTTTCCCCAAATCTTCAGAAACAGTAAGAATATCAACTTTCTTACGTTCATCAAAAAGAGTAATTATACTGGAAAATATCAACCTATGCTCCTCCCGATAAAAAGAATCCGCATCAATAATCTCTAAAACCTCTGGGATTGCTTTATCATCAATAAGCATAGCCCCTAATACTGCCATCTCGGCATCAATATTCTGGGGAGGGATTTTCTGGACTTCCTGTTTAATGGTGGGATTACTCATTTCTGCACAACCCACACCCTTAACTGTGCCTCTACTTCAGGATACAGCTTAACTGTGACGTTATATGCCCCTAATTTATCAATGGGAGAACCTATGATGATTTGCCGACGCTCCAACTCAATCCCTTCTTCTTTAAGGGCTTTAACAATGTGGGCTTCATTTATGGAGCCGTAAATTTCTTTATTCTCTTTTGCCTCTACCGTCAACGTCAAAGAGATATTTTTTAATGCTTCTTTAAGCTTTAAGGCATTATTACGCGCTTTCTCTTCTTCCTTCTGACGCTGTCTTTTTATCTTCTTCAGCCTGCTAACATTTTCTTTTGTGGCTAATAAAACCAATCCTTTTGGTATAAGGTAGTTTCTGGCATAGCCATCTTTTACCTCTACCACATCACCCTCTTTGCCCAATTTCTTAATTTCCCTTAATAATATGACTTTCATCTTGCCAGATAGGGTAAAAGGCTTAAGAATCTTGCTCGTTTAATTTCTCTCGCTAAAACCCGCTGATGCTTAGCGCAATTTCCGCTGGAACGCCGTGAAACTATCTTTTTCTTAGAAGAAATAAAACGGCTTAACAATTCTATATTTTTATAGTCAATATTTAACTTTTTCTTACAAAAAACACAGTTCTTCTTGAATCTGATGGGTTTTCTCTTTTTCTTCTGCATAATTAGACCACCTCTCCTAAGCTTGAGTTATCCAGACCAACTGGCTCCTCCGGCTCATCACCTAAATCTACCTCTTTAGCCTCCTGTCTAACTCCTTTAGGCATAAACTGAACACTTGTGGCTCTTACTTCAATAACACTGCGAGATTTACCTTCAGAATTCTGCCAGCTACGGGAAACAAGCCTACCCTCAACAAAAATACTTCTTCCTTTCTCCAAATACTGGTTACAAATCTCCGCCAACTGTCCCCATGCAATAACATTTACAAAGCAGGTATCCCGTTTCGTCTCACCGCTTTTGTCCTTAAAAGGCGTATTTACAGCAATTCTTAACGTTGCTACCGCTGTGCCTTGAGGTGTATAACGCAACTCAGGGTCTTTAGTAAGATTGCCTACCAAAAGTACTTTATTTACATTAACCACTATTCCTCCTCTTTTCTAAACAAGTTACTTTTCCCTTCTTATAATAATATACCTTAAAATATTTTCTTCTAGCTTAATAGTCTCTTTCAACTGGGATAACTTCTCTGTATCAAGTATAAAATTAATAAGCCAATAACACCCTTTAGTGTGTTTCTTTCTCCCTGCGCCACGTGAACGTAAAGGATAGGCAAAGTTTCTTTCCCTTGCCCAGACTTGAGCATTCTCAACTTTACCTTCTAATCCTTCAATTCTCTTCTTAATCTTATCAAAAATACCCTCCAGCTCCTCACTTGATATTTCGCTATTAATTACCATCATTGACTCGTATTTTCTTTCCATCCTCTGTCTCCTTTGCTTCTAATCTATTCTGAACAAAAACATTTATTGGTTGTACCTTTGCATAATAACCTCTTCACTCTCACTTAGCCAGTCATAACAACATTGCTCAGCCCTGCTAAGGGCATTTTCTACTATAGGCTTCTCTTCTTCAGCAAAAGAAGTTAATACATAATCCTCCAGTGGCTGGTTATCTTTCGGTCTACCAATACCTATTCTTAAACGCTTTATTTCCTCACTACCTAAACTCTCAATAATAGACTCCATGCCTTGATGCCCCCCACTGCTTCCTTTGGGACGATAACGCAAGGCTCCTAACGGTAAATCAGCATCGTCATAAACTACAAGCAAATCTTTTATATCTATCCTATACCGTCCAATGATTTTCTTAACGCTCTTACCTGACCGATTCATAAAGGTGGTGGGTTTGACCAGTAAGACTTCCTCCCCGAACAACTCCTTATTAGCAATGTAGGCTTCATTAATCAAAGACCTGCTAAAACGTAGATAATGCTTTTTTGCTATCCTGTCCATAACCATAAACCCTATGTTGTGCCTTGTGAATTGGTATCTTCTACCAATATTGCCCAACCCTACAATTAACTTCAACTCTCCTCTTTTTCTGGCTTAGCTTCCTTTTCCTTTTCTTTCTCTTTAATAACCTCTGGCTCTTTCTCTTCTTCTACTGGCGCTTCTTCTGCTACCTCCTCATGTTTTGCTACTACAGTAACTATTGTCTCAGCTGCATCTTCAATTACTTTTATATTCCCGGCGAAGGTTAAATCTCTAACATGCAAAGAATCCCCAATACCCAATGATGACACATCTAACTCTACCTTCTCTGGTATATCTAAAGGGAGTGCCTCTATTTCTACTTCCCAGAGCATCTGCTCCAAGATACCACCTTCTTTAACCCCTTTACATTCTCCTTTTAAGACAATAGGAATATTTACCCTTATTTTTTCCTCCAAAGACACCTTAACAAAGTCAATATGAATGACTTCCTCAGTTAAAGGATTATACTGAACATCTTTTACTAAAACATTGATTGTACTGGCATCATCTTTATAGCCTTCAATTTCCATATCTATCACTGTGCTTTCAGAAAAATGAATTGACCTTAGGGATTTTAAAGAAGCATGGGGCAACTTAATAGGGATATTAAAATCTTTGCTGTAAATAACAGCAGGAATAAACCCCTCTTTTCTAGTTCTCTTTGCGGCTTCCTTACCAGAAGTTTCTCGTATTAAACTAGTTATTTTAATACGTTCCATAATATCAACTCCTTATTGAACCAAATAAAACACTTATTGACTCTTCCCGATGAATTCTCTTTATCGCTTCTGCAAATAATCTTGCTGTTGAAACCACCTTGATACGCCTGTTTCTTTTTTCTTTAGCTAAAGGAATAGAATCAGAGATAACAAGGTGGTCAATATAAGATTTTTCTATTTTATGAACAGCGTTTCCCGACAATACACCGTGCGTCACACAGGCATAAATTTTTCTTGCTCCAGCATTCTTTAACGCTTTTGCTGCTTCAACCAAGGAGCTTCCCGTAGCGATAATATCATCTACTAAAATCACATTTTTATTCTTCACGTTACCCAGAATATGCATTACCTCTGTAGCCTCAGGGCTGTTTCTTCTTTTATCTACAATGGCTAAGCCTGCCTTAAACTTCTTAGCATATGCCCGCGCCATTTTTATCCCTCCTACATCTGGAGAAACAATAACCAAATTACTCAACCTGTTCTTCTTAAAATAACCAAGAAATTCGTTAATAGCATAAAGGTGATCAAGAGGAATATCAAAAAATCCTTGAACTTGTCCTGCGTGTAAATCTAAAGTTAACACCCTATTTGCTCCTGCTACTGTTAATAGGTTTGCTACGAGTTTTGCTGTAATAGGAACACGAGGCTGGTCTTTTCTGTCTTGGCGGGCATAGCCAAAGTAAGGAATAACAGCTGTTATCCTGGAGGGAGAAGCACGCCTTAACGCATCAAGCATAACTAAAAGCTCTACCAAATTATCATTTACAGGGGGACAAGTAGACTGAACAACAAAAACATCTTTTCCCCTTACATTCTCCTCAATTTTAACCCTCACCTCACCGTCACTGAAACGCCCAACCAAAGCATTACCCAATTTAATTCTTAGGTGTTTGCATATATTCTTTGCCAATGTCACATTGGAATTTCCACTAAAAATAACTAATTTGTCCATTTTCTACCTATTTCTGTTTACGTTTTTTAAGAAATCTTGCTGGAACACCTACCACAACGGTATTAGATTTAACCGGTCTTGTTACTACCGACCCTGCTCCTGTTACAGCATTATTGCCTATTTTAGAGGGAGCAACAATCACAGTTCCTGAACCAATAAACGCTTCTTTACCTATAACCGTCTTATGTTTTCTCTTACCGTCATAGTTGGCAACTATTGTACCTGCCCCTATGTTTGTATTCTCTCCTACCTTGGTATCACCCACATAGCTAAAATGTTTCATCTTTACATTCTTTTTAAGAATACTTCGGTTTACTTCAGTAAAATTACCTACTTTCGCCCCCTCTTCTATCTTACTTTTAGCACGTATATGGGCAAAAGGACCCACTACACAATTGCTGCCAATTATAACATTTTTTTCAATAAAGGTAAAGGGGTAAACTATTGTATCCCGCCCTATCTTGGTATCAAAACTTACAAAAGTTGTCTCAGGGTCTATTATGGTAACTCCTTTGTCCATAAGGCGGTGTATTAACCTTCGGTTAATAATCTTTTGTGCCAAAGAGAAATTCCTTTGGGTATTAATCCCAAGAATCTCCGTTGTATCATTGGTTACAAACCCTTCTATCCTTAAACCCTGACGATAAAAAATATCAACAATATCTGTAAGGAAATACTCCTTTTTTCTTTTATTTATCCTTATTCTATTAATATTCTGAAATAATGTTTTTGTTCTGAAACAATAAATGCCACTGTTAACTTCCTCTCCCGAAACACTCTTGATGTCTACTTTTTCCACAATTGCTTTTATTTTACCCTTCTGATCCCTTAATACTCTTCCCAAATCACTCTTTTCTTTAAAAAAAGCAGTTATCATAGCACAATCGGCTTTATTTTTAAAGAAGAAATTTATAAATTTCTTAAGAGTGCCTTTTGTAATCAAAGGAGTATCTGCACATAAAACTAATAAGTTATCTTTTTTTATCAAATCCCTTGCCACTTCAACTGCTTTCGCCGTCCCATTAAGTTTACGCTGATGCACAAAGCGCACACCTTTAAATTCTTTTCTTACAGCTTCTTCTATTAAATCTTTTTTATGACCTAATACAACAATAACGTCATCAACAAGCCCTATAGAGATTAAAGTATCAATAACATGAAAGATTAAAGGTCTTCCTGCTAACTCAAGTAAAACTTTAGGAATAGACGTTTTTGTCCTCTTACTCTTCCCAGCTGCTAATAATACGGCAGTTATCTTCTTATTCATCTCGCTTTCCGATATAAACACAGATTGGCACAGATAAACATTACAGATAGACACAGATTCTTATATATCTGCCTGTATGGGTCAACATTAACATTTGTAACAATATGTCTTATTTCTGCACTCATCTGTCTATCTACTCATCTGCCCGGTGAGGACTCGAACCTCAAAACCCAGATCCAAATTCTGGTGTGTTACCAATTACACCACCGGGCATAAGAGTAAAACCTCTTTCCTGTCTTGAGCTCTCTAAGAACCCGACCCTAAATCAAACGTTGTTCTGTTTTAGGGTTATCCGGATTGAATCTACTACACCTTTTAAGAGACGGGTAAATAGGAAACTTACAAGCCCACACATCCCCCTACAAAGAGCAAAACACTCTCTTTGAGAAAAGAAAAAGAGTTTTATGCCCTGGTTATATTAAAAACAAAGCTTAAACAGAACTTTCCTCTCCCTGCGTCTCTTTGCTACCTGAGGAAGATTTCTCTTGGTAGTATGCATCCAAAACTTTACTCTGAAGATAATCCCTGAATTCCTGGTTAATAGGATGCGCTAAATCTTGATGTGTACCCTGCTTATCTTTAGAAATATCTTTTGGCGGTGGGGGCAGCTGCACACCACAATAGCTACAATATTTCCCTCCAACGTCTACTTTTCTACCACACCGAGGGCAAAACTGTTTTAATTTTCTTGCCGGCATAGCAACAAATAGTCCATTATTGCCTTCAATAACCTTGATGTTTCTTACTACAAAGGAGTTATCAAAAGTTACTGTTGCATATGCCTTTAATCTTTTGCCTTCGCCCTCTCGAAGAGAAACTCTAACCTCTGTAATCTCCATAGAGAACCCCTCCTTTTAATAAGTTTGTGCTATAAACGTCCAATAGCCCCTATTCTGCATCCTTCGCACCAGGGCACTAACCTTTTTCATCTTAGACGATTTATCCAACAATGTAAAAAAAGCACTTCCTGAACCTGTCATTTGGCAAAAAAACCCCTCTTCTCTAAAAGATGCCCTAATATCTTTTAGTTTCTTGCAGAGGGTAATTGCACTTTTCTCCAAACCATTGAAGCTTGTCTTCTCCACCAGAAGATAATCCCGCCTTTTTAAAGCATGGATTAATATATTAACATTATTGACAAGTTTTGTCAAACCAACTTTTGTACTCCTATAAACTCTCGCTGTAGAAACACTTACATTGGGATAGACAAGAAGATAATTAAGCTTTGTAGGAATATCAAGAGGAATTACTTTCTCTCCTCTCCCTTTTATATAACCCCACTTACATCTGCTAAGGAAGAAATTCACATCACTACCTAACAGCTTTCCCATTTGGGCCAACTCTTTAAAAGACAGGTTTAACTTTAAAAGCTTATCTATACCCAGAAGAGTAAAAGCAGCATTAGAAGAACCTCCCCCTAAACCACTGCCAATAGGAATATTTTTCTTTAGAAAAATATTAAAGCCGCACTTTAGCTGGTATCTGTCTGCTATAAGGGTAGCTGCTTTTACACAGAGGTTTTCTTTATTATTTAATTCTTCCTTATCGCAAGAAAATGATATATTTTCTTGAGGAACAACCTCTATGACTATTTCATCAAAAAGATTAATTCGATTTACAATACTTTCAATCTTATGAAATCCATCTTTGTATCTTCCTATCACATTAAGATAGAGATTTATTTTGGCAGGGGACAAAACTTTAATTTTGTGCTGCCGCAAGAAAAGACTCTGCTTTTCTTGCAATGTGAGGACTGGAAAGTTCATAGGCATCGAGTAACTCCTGTGGAGAACCAGACTGGCCAAAGCGATCATTTACACCTACACTGTGCATCTTTACGGGGTACTCTCTACTTAACACTTCGCAAACGGAAGAATACAACCCTCCTATAGACTGATGTTCTTCGCACACCATAATATGTTTATGACGCCTGGCTATATCAACAATAAACCCCTCATCTATTGGCTTTATAGTATGAACATTCGCAACTGTCGCAGAAATCCCTTTTTCTTTAAGGAGTTTATTAGCTTCTAAAGCCTGATAAACCATAATTCCACAGGCAATTATCGCTAAGTCCTTCCCTTCCTCTACAATGTATCCTTTCCCCAAAACAAAAGGCTTTTTATTCTGGATAGTAGGCACTTTGGCTCTTCCTAACCTTATATAGAAAGGTCCTTCTGTATTGTAAGCACTTACTACAGCATCCCTTGCCTCAAAAGCATCAGCAGGAACTATAATCTTAAGATTGGGGATAGACCTCAATATAGCTATATCCTCTAATGCCTGATGAGAAGAACCATCTTCGCCAACGGTAATACCTGCGTGAGTAGCAACTATCTTTACATTAAAATTGTTATAACAAATAGTATTTCTTAATTGATCCAATGGACGTGCTGTGGCAAACATAGCAAAGGTAGAGACAAAAACGACCTTCCCGCAACTGGCTAATCCTGCAGAAGCTGCCATCATATTCTGCTCTGCAACACCAAAATTAAAGAATCTTTCAGGAAACTCTTTAGCAAACATTGCAGTACGGGTTGAACCTGAAAGGTCAGCATCTAAAACAACAACCCTTTTATCTTTCTTCCCTAACTCTACCAAGGTTTTGCCATAAATATCGCGTGCGTACAATAATTCCATTTTTGTAATACGTAATTATTCCATACTTTCTTCTGCTGATTCTATCTCCTCCAACTCTTCTAACGCTATCTTTCTTTCCTTCTCCGAAGGAGCTCTGCCATGAAAATCAACCACATGTTCCATAAAAGACACTCCTTTGCCTTTTACAGTATGAGCAATGATTACTGTTGGCTTATTTTTCATAGAATCTGCTTCATGGAAACATTCCAAAAGCTCCTCTATATTATGTCCATCGCATTGAACTACATGCCATCCAAATGCTTCCCACTTATTTACCAGCGGCTCTAAGTTCATAACCTCCTCTACCCTTCCATCTATCTGAAAACGGTTGTAATCTACAATCCCACAGAGATTATCAACTTTAAAATGTGCTGCTGCCATTGCGGCTTCCCAAATGTTACCTTCCTGAAGCTCTCCATCTCCCATAAGGCAATACACACGGTAATCATTTTTATCAATTTTACCTGCTAATGCCATACCCAAAGCAACACTTAAACCTTGCCCTAACGAACCACTACCTACATCTATTCCAGGAACACGCCGGTCTGCATGACCCTGAAGAAGGGCACCAAACTTTCTAAGACGCCAAAGCTCTTCCTTGCTAAAGTATCCACTCAATGCCAAAGCAGCATAAAGCGCAGGACATGCATGCCCCTTAGAAAGATGGAATCTATCTCTTTTAGGCCAGCTGGGGTCTTCAGGATTATGCCGTAAGACTTCAAAGAAAAGACAAGTTATTATTTCAGTGCTTGAAAGAGAACCACCGGGATGCCCACTGCCGGCAGTAGCAAGCATTTCAATTATCAACTTTCTTATCTGGTTTGCCTTCCTCTTTAGGTTCTTTACTTTTTTCTTCATACTTGCTGATCTTTTCTTTCAGTGACTTACTATCAGGATTAAGCTCCAAACCTTTTTTATAATACTCAACTGCGTTCTTGGTATCATTGAGTTTGATATACAAATCGCCTAAATGTTCATAAATCACCGGGTCTTTATGGTTGCTAATCGCTCTCTTCAAATACTCCTCTGCCTTGGTATACTCTTTGCGCTTAAAATACACCCAACCTAAACTATCAAGATAAGCACCGTTATCAGGATCCTTCTCGAGGGCTTTTTTAATCATCTCTTCTGCTTTATCCAGTTCTATGCCCTCCTCTGCATATACATAACCTAAAGCGTTAAGAGTATCGATATGATTTGGATTATCCTCTAAAATTTTCTTCCATGTCTGAATAGCTTTCTTCCTTTCCCCTTTCTCATCATACAAATAGCCAAGAAGATAACGGGTATCAAAATAATTAGGATGCAGTTTTACAATCGCCTCATACAATGTTATAGCCTTATCAATCTCTTTCTTATAAAAATAAAACTGTGCTAAATATTCGGATATCTTAGTATCCTGGGGACGAAGCTCATGGGCCTTCTCTAAAAACTCTCCGTATTCTTCTTCCAGCTTTTTATTTTTGCCCAAATATGAATATAGAAAAATAAGCCCTAAGGAAGCCTCTAAATTATCAGGGTCTAATTTCTTAACTTCTTTCAGCTCCTTTTCAGCTTCATCGAGTTTCCCTAATCTTACTAATACAAAAGCTATTTTTATTCTTATATAGCTTGAGGTAGGGTCAATACTTTTTGCCTTCTTAAAAGCATTTAAGGCCTCCTTGTATTTTCCTTCATTGAAATAGGAAAGGCCTTTAAGGTAATTTCCATAAAGCGTGGATAATTTATCCTTGCTAAGAGAAAAAGCCGCCGGCAGAAAAAGAATAATTAGAATAAAAGACAAAAATGCTTTATTTTTAGGAATCCTAAAATTCCTCTTTGGCATCTTTATTTTTTCCATTGAATTACTTGTTTTTATGCCTCTGTTGTTTCCTTCTCTTTTTAAACCAGTGCCTCTTTACTTTTTTTAATTT
>CAYVYZ010000016.1:0-23025 GCA_964455875.1 uncultured Planctomycetia bacterium
GTCCTTACGTGTGCATCTGTGACAATCTGTGCTTTTCATCTGCGCTAATCTGTGTATAAACGTGTGACTTGGTGACCTTGTGACTTGGTGACTTTTATGTTAGGGTGTAGTGAATAGCTCATAGTTAGAGATTAGGGTGTAGGGTGGAGAGTATAGCGATTAGTGAGCTGAGAAATTTCAGTATAGAAAAATCGAGTATCTAGAATCTAACATCTAGTATCTTATATTTAGCATCCAGCATTTAGTTTTTATTGTGCAGTATACGATACGTGGTATGCAATACCAAATTGACTATTAACTGTTTTTATGTCTTTTAATTTTTTTCTTTCTATTTTAAGCGGTGTTTTAGGCGGGTTAAGCTTTGATTTTCCTAAAGTGTCATTCCTTGTGTGGTTTTCGTTTTCTTTCCTTTTTTATATTCTTTTTACCTCAAGGCGCCCTTGCCGGTATTTTTTTCTTAGTGGCGTGGTCTTTTACTCAATAGTTATATTCTGGCTAGGGTTTGTAACGCGTTTAGGTACATTTCTTCTTGTTCTATATTTATCTTTTTACTGGGTTGTTTTTTCTTTCTTAGGCAAACGTACCCCCAAGAAGTATGCTATAGTTATCCTTCCTTTTCTTTGGGTAGGTTTAGAGTTTATAAGAGAAAATATTCCTGCCTTTGGATTTGGCTGGGCAATATTGGGGTATTCTCAATTTAATAACCTGTATCTTATCCAGACGGCTGATATTTTGGGAGCAAAGTTAATTTCTTTTATCATTGTTACTTTTAATGTAATAATTGCTATTTCTTGGAAAAGAAAGAAAGTAAACTTATCGCATTTATTATATGCATTGTTTATTGCAGCTTTTTCTTTTGTCTATTCTTTTTATAAAATAAATACATATAGGCCAGAAGAATTTGTTAAGGTTACTGTTGTTCAGCCTAATATTCCCCAATCGCTAAAGTGGAAAAAAGAGGCACGGCCTTTTATTATCAAAAGGCTGTTAAACTTAGGTATAAAAACAGAAAAAGAATCTCTTGTTGTCTATCCTGAGGCAAGCTGGCCATTTTTACTGGATATGGATGATAGAGAGGATTTTATTAATTGGGCAAAGGAGGTTAAAAGAGACATTATCATAGGGGCAGTAATAAGAGAGAAGGAAAGATTCTATAATGCAGCTATTCTTCTGGACAAAAGGGGTGTGATTAAAGGAATATACCGCAAAATAATCCTTGTTCCTTTTGGAGAATACGTCCCTTTAAGAAGATTTCTTAATTTTGTCTCTGTGTTTAATTCTTTAGGGGATATTTCCGCAGGTAAAAAAGAGGTGCTTTTTGACTATCGCAATATTAAATTCTCAGTCCTTATCTGTTTTGAGGATGTTTTTGGAACTTTGGTATCTTCTGTATCTTACGATAGCAATTTTCTTATAAGCATTACCAACGATGCTTGGTTTGGCGGTAATCCTGAGGCTATGCAACATTTTTCTATCATGACACTGCGTGCAATAGAAAACCGCATTTCTATTGTCCGCTGCGCCAATACCGGAATAAGTGGATACGTTGATGGTGTTGGCAGAGGGCATTATTTAGAAAATAGTTTTTCAACAGTATTCTTTCAAAAACAGCAGATGTTTCATGTTCCTTTGAAAAAAGAGAGAACATTATACAGAAGAATAGGTGATTGGGTATTTGTTGTGGGGTTTGTTTTATCTTTGTTTTATCTTTATATTGTTAAGAGAGGGCATGAAGGATAATTACTATAGCTTAGCCAAAAAGATAAGTATTGTTGGAATAGTTGTAAATATTATTCTGGGGGCATTAAAGCTTGCTGTAGGTATAGTTACTAATAGTATTGCAATTATTGCTGATGCTTTCCACAGCTTTTCCGACTTGATAACAACATTTGTTGTAATTGTTAGTTTGCATTTAAGCACAAAGCCTGCGGATAAACGCCATCCCTTCGGACATGGAAGGGTAGAAGATATTGGTGGACTTTTGGTAAGTTTTATCTTGGGGTTTGTGGGGCTTCGTTTTTTAAAGACTTCTTTCATGAGGCTGTTTAATCCTGAGAGAGTAATTATCACAGAGGGTGTTATTGGTGTTATATTCGTTACCGCGTTGGTAAAGTTATTCTTGGGAATTTATACTAGCGTTTCTTCAAAGAAGATAAATTCTTTTATTTTACATGCCGATGCTTTGCATCATTACAGTGATTTCTTTACAAGTCTTGTCGTCTCAGCGGGCCTTTTATTTGTATGGAAAGGAAAGCTTAACTTTGATTGTTACCTTGGTGTTTTTGTTGCGTTTGTGATATTGTTCTGGGCGATAAAAATGGCAAAAGAATTTATTGATAACCTTATAGGTAAGGAGTTACCCTCTGATACTTATAATAAGATAAAAGATACTGTATTTTCTTTCCCTAATGTAGAGGGTATACACAATATTAATATCCACTCTTACGGACACAAAAAAATTGTATCTTTTCATATTGTTGTTAAAAGGGATTTATCCCTGGAGGAAGCCCATCGTCTTGCCGACAGTATTGAGAAAAGACTTACTAATGAAGGGTGGGATAATTGTATTGTACATGTAGATATAACACGGAATTCTTTCCACTTTCGACATAGTAGTATAGAGAAGGTTATTATAAGACTTGTAAGAAGGGTTTCGTTTCTTAAAGGGTTTCATAACTTAGAGGTTATTACAACTGAGACAGATAATATTCTTAATTTTCATCTTCTTATAGATAAAAATGTTTCCCTTGAGGAATCACACGCAATAAGCCATCGTATATCTAACTTACTGAAGAAGAAATTTAGTTTCTCACAGGTACATATTCATGTTGAACCTTACCTGAAGAGAAGGAGAAAGTGAATAGTTAAGAGATAATGTCAAAAGTTATATGAAAAATGCAAGGAGGTAGGTATGAGTGTGAGTTTAGATGTGGTAAAGATAAAAAAACCCGAGGATTTAAACATTATTATTGGCCAGGCACATTTTATAAAGACCGTTGAGGATATTTATGAAGTATTAGTTTCAAGTGTGCCGGGGATGAAATTTGGATTTGCTTTCTGTGAGGCGTCAGGTGCAACGTTAGTGAGGAGCGATGGAAATGATGAGGAACTAAAAGGAATGGCCTGTGAGAATGCCTTAAATGTAGGAGCAGGCCACACATTCTTTATTTTAATGAGAGATGCTTACCCTATAAATGTTCTCAATCAGATTAAGATGATTCCTGAGGTTTGCCGCATTTTCTGTGCCACCGCTAATCCCCTTGAAGTTATTGTTGCCCGTACAGAGCAAGGTAGAGGAATTGTGGGTGTAATTGACGGCGTTTCTCCAAGCGGAGTGGAAAAAGAAGAAGATATTAAGTGGCGTAAAGAATTCTTAAGGAAGATTGGGTACAAGAAATGATATGGCGATTAGCGAATAGAAATTAGCTCATAGTATTTAGGGTGTAGGGTGGAGGGTGTAGGGGATAGTAACGAGTAACGCGTAACGAGAACCGCGTTGACTATTGACTATTTACGGGTGACTTTGTGATTTTTGATAATACGTCCCACGTCCTCACGTCCTACGTCCATACGTTTCACGGTGTCGTGTGACGTGGTGACCTTGTGGCTTGGTGACTTTTATGTTAGGGTGGAGGGTGTAGGGATTAGCGAATAGCGTATAGCGATTAGCGGATAGTAAGATTAATATCGAGGATCTAGGATCAAGAAGTAAATGATACTGGATACTAGATACTAGATCCTGGATGCTAGATACTGGATACTGGATTCTAGATAAAAAGACTAAAAACTAAGAGCTATTGACTATATGCTATTGACTGTTATAATCTTACCCTATGGATAAAGAGGCAAAGAAAATATTGCGCAGGAAACTAGCATGGATTTCTCTGCGTATGTTTACTCTTTTATGTAGCAAATTATCTCTTTCGCAGAGTTATTACATAGGTAAGATTGTAGGTTTGTCTGCTTATAACTTTATAGCTTTGCGTCACAGAAGGATTGCCCTGGATAGTTTAAGTATTGCTTTCCCTAAACTAAGTAGAGAGGAAAGAGAAAGAATTGCTAAAGACTTCTTCGTATTCATGGCACAGAGTTCTTTAGAGACTATAATTTTTCTTAAAGATTTTAAGTATCTGGAGGATGTCCGCATTGAAGGCAGAGAATTTTTAGACGAAGCCTTAGAAAGGAGAAAGGGGGTAATCCTTTTAACTGCCCATATGGGAAATTTTCCTCTTATGAGTCTAAAACTTGCCAGTTTAGGATACCCTGTTTGGGTTATGGCTCGTCCTATGCGTGACCCTAAGGCAGGAGATTATATTCATAATTTAAGAACACAAGCAGGCGTTAAGACTATTTTTTCTTATCCTCGCCGTGAATGTGTAAATCAGACTATAAGGGTATTGCGTAATAATGAGATAGTAATGATACAGATGGACCAGAATTTTGGCACAGGTGGGGTGTGGGTGAAATTCTTCGGCAGGTTAGCCGCTACGCCTGTCGGCCCTATTGTTTTTGCTTTACGGACTAATTCTGTAATAGTCCCTTGTTACATTAAAAGAGAAGGGATAGGTAAGCATTGCGTAAAATTATTTTCTCCCTTAGAGTTAGAAAAGACAGAAGATAAAGATGAGACAATTCTTGTTAATGCTGTAAAGTTTACTAAAATTATTGAAGAATGGGTGAGGGAAAATCCTTCCCAGTGGGGATGGATTCACCGTCGCTGGAAATCCTTGCCTTCTTCTAATGTTATGAAGATGAAGTTTAAGGTGCAAAAGGATTGACATGGAAATAAAAAAGTTATATAGTAATAAAGATTTAAATAAATCAGTAGGGGAAGTAAAAACTTTAAGTTATCGATAATTTTAGGTAAGGAGGTGGAGAATGACAGAAAAGAGTAACAATCAAGGCGCAGACATCAAAGAAGAAAAGAAGAGTTCAGAAGTTTTTAAGACGGCTTTCAAGATTGCAATAGGAGCTATCTTGGTTATTCTTGGCATCTGGGCAGTTATTGGATGGTGGCAGTACTTATGGCAAGTTTTCAAAGGATGTATTGGGCTTTTTCTTATTCTTGCGGGACTAATTACAATCGCCATTGCTAAAGAATAAGAATTTTATTTTTAAAAACAGGCTCTCATAATAAATTGAGAGCCTGTTTTTTTATTTTCTTTAATCTTAAGAGGTAGAAGAATGAAGATAGGCTTAGCGTTAGGAGGGGGTGGAGCAAGATCCTTTGCTCACATAGGAGTGCTTAAAGCTTTAGAAGAGGCTAACATTAAGGTAGGAGGTGTTTCTGGAACATCTATGGGAGCAGTTATAGGAGGTCTTTATGCCTTAAATCCAAAAGTAAGCTGGGTGGACAAATCATTAAGAGAATTTCTAGATAAATATAAAAAAGATATTTCTTCGCTTAAGAGTTATGGAACTAGTTCTTCTGTTGAGGAAAAGAAGTTGTTCTTGGAGAAGTCAATTCGCTTTGTTAAGGATTTATACTTGTGGAATTTAAGAATAGTAAAGCCTTATCTGGTTAATCCCAAGCCATTCTTTAGAATTTTTAAAGGATTGTTTAGAAATCATCGTTTTAAGGACTGCGTTATTCCTTTTTTATGTACTGCGGTTGACTTGTTTACAGGAGAAGAGGTTATTATTAAGAGTGGCTCTATGTTTAAAAGTATTATTGCTTCCTGCGCTCTCCCCGGGGTTTTTCCTCCTTTGAGAATTAAGGAAAGATTACTTGCCGATGGGGGTATTCTTATTCCTCTTCCGGCAAAAGTTATTAGACCTTATGTAGACTTTGTTATAGGAGTGAGCGTGGAAAGTGCATTCAATATTTCTAAAGATATTAAGAATGCCCTTGATGTTCTCTTTACTGTAGACAGAATACGTTATAAGGCAATTATTGAAGAAAATAGGAAAGAGGCTGATTTTATTATTTCTCCTTCTGTTTCTTCTTATTCGTGGTCTGATTTTGATTGTATTGATGAAATTATAAGAAAGGGTTATCTTGAGACAAAAAGAAATATAGATCTCCTAAAAAGAAAGATATCTAAGCAGCGCTGGATATCCTTTATAAGACCCAAAAGAAAGAGATAACCCGCCGTTATTTACTCATTTCAGAATCCCTTTTTTAAGTTTTTTACTTCTTATTTTCTTCTTTCTGTGGTAGAATTATTCTCCTAAATAGTGGGTTATTTTGATGGTTAAGCCTGTTTAGGTATTAATTTTTAAGAGGAGGAATTATGTATAGTTTAATCTCCAAGAGAGCAGACGTAATTATAACGAATATTCTTTTGGTTCTCGTTTTTACCTTTCTTTTTGTGGTATCTTCTTATATAAGGATACCTCTCTTTTTTAGTCCAGTACCTATAACTCTGCAAACCTTTGTTTTGTTTTTAAGCCTTGCCGTCTTAAGAAAGAAAGCCGCTGTCTCTTATGTATTCTATATTGCTTTGGGGGTTTCAGGTTTGTCTGTATTTGCTAATGGAGGCTGTGGGATGCTTTATCTTTTTGGTCCTACAGGAGGGTACCTTTTCGGCTTCTTCCTTTCTCTGGTTATCTTTGGGCATATCGTTGAGAAAGTACGTCATATTAAAAAATTAAATGTGGGTGATTATTCTTTGGTTTTTCTTCTAGCAAATTTATTAATTTATCTCTGTGGAATCTTCTGGTTATTTTTTACCTACAAAATCTCTCTTGGAGATGCTTTAAAAATAGGAGTAGTACCTTTTGTTATAGGGGATATTGTAAAGATTGTTTTAGCTGCCTCTTTATCTTATAAATTGATAAAATGCTAAGAAGAATATTTTTTACAGGATTAGCCGCCCTTATTCCTCTTGTTATTACAGTATATGTAATAGCAGGTTTTTTTACCTTTGCTGACGGTATACTAGGGAAATACATCAATGGCTATCTCTACGATAATTTTGGATATAGGATTCCTGGTTTGGGCATTATTCTTTCTATCCTTACCATTTTTCTTGTAGGGCTTATTCTTAAATTATCTCGAATGAGGATAGCTCGTGGTTTAGAGAGGTTGTTATTAAGAATACCTTTGGTTAAGAGTGTTTATTCTCCCGTAAAGAGAATAGTTGATTTTTTGTTTTTACAGCAGCCTGCGCGATTCAGAGGAGTGGTTTTGGTAGAATATCCGCGCAAGGGTATTTACTCCATTGGTTTTATTACCAATGATAACCCCGTTCAGTTTAGCAGAAAAGTAGAGAAAAAGTTGTATAATATTTTTATTCCTTCTTCCCCATCACCCCTTACAGGTTTTACGATTATTGTTCCTGAGGAAGAGATTGTGTTTTTAGATATGACCATTGAAGAGGCAATAAAGATTGTTGTTTCAGGAGGGATGATTGGTCCCGGAGAAGCGTAGAAAAAGTCTTTTTATCTTTGATTTGGATGGGACATTAGTTGACGCCTACAAGGCAATAGAGGAGAGTCTAAATTTTACAAGATGTCATTTAGGCTACAGAGCAGTTTCTTATAGAACAGTTAAGAGAAGTGTAGGGAAAGGAGATTTTTTGTTTGTGAAAAAGTTTTTTAAACCTCAAGATGTTAAGAAGGCACTTCGCATTTACCGTTCTCATCATAAGGAGAGTTTAGTTAAATACGCAAGGAGAATGAATTTCTCCCTTACTCTTCTTAAGCAACTTAAGAAGAAACACAAACTAGTGTCTGTTGTTTCTAATCGTCCATTAGTGTTTACTGAGCTTCTTTTAAGGAAACTTAAACTTAGAAGATATATTGATAGCGTAGTTTGTCCTCAAAAAAGAAGTCAGATAAAACCCCATCCTTATATGCTCGAAGTTACTCTTAAGAAATTTAATATTAAGCCTCAGGAGGCAATTTATATTGGAGATATGGCCATTGATTTGGAGGCAGCAAAACGTGCAAAAATAGATGGGGTTTTTGTTATGGGTGGTTCTGGGAACATAAAGGATATAAAGAAATACCGCAGAGCAAAAATAGTATCCTCTTTGAATGATATCTTGAAGATATATGGATAAAAGATACTACCTTAATAATAATGGTGAATTTATTGTAGAAAATTATAATACTGCTTTCCCCTTTTTTAACTTCCTTCCTGCGGTAGCAGGTAAATGGGGAATACCTCTGTGGGCCTTCTATGTAAACAGAGCACAGGGGATAATAAGTTTTGGGATTCATGATAAGAATCATTCCATCTTAGAGTTTTATCCTGCAGATAGAGCATTGCGGGAAGTTCCTTTTGTTGGGTTTAGAACTTTTGTAAAAATAAACCGTAAGAAATTCTATGAGCCCTTTTGTAATAATAGTTCCTCCCCTGTTAAAGAAAAAATGATTATTAGAAGCGAAAGCCTAAGGATAGAGGAAGTTAATAAGGATTTAAACCTTAAATTTACTGTTGATTATTTTACGCTTCCCAATATGCCCTTTGCTTGTCTGGTGAGGATATTAAGAGTAGAGAATCTATCTTCAAAAAAGATGAGCTTAGATGTAATTGATGGGTTAGGACGGGTTATACCATTTGGAGCCAGAGACTTGTTTCTTAAAAATCTCTCCCGGACCCTTGAAGCCTGGATGCATTCTAAGATTGAAGGAAATATAGCTACTTTTTATCTTCTCGTTGACCCTAAAGACGTTGCTCAGACTAGGCTTGTTGAAGGAGCAAATTTTAATTATGCTTTCTTTGAAAATCAAACTATAAAACACCCTTATTATATAGTTGACCCCTACCCCATATTTGGAAGCGATACTTCTTTAAAGACTCCTCTTAGATTCTTAGATAAGGAATTTAAACCTCCCAAGGAACAAATTCTATGTGGCCGCACACCTTGTGGTTTAAGCTTTTTTGAGTGGGAGATGAGGGGTGGCGAAGAGAAAACTTTTTATAGTCTCTGGGGAGGAGTCTTTCACAGAAGGGCCTTAAGGGAAGTAAAGAAAATTACTCCTTATCTTTTGGAGAGAAAAGAAAAAGAAAATAGCAAGATTATAAACGATATAAAAGATAGGGCAACGTGTATATCGTCTTTTAATACTTTTAACTGCTATATAAAGAACACTTATCTCGATAATATTCTAAGAGGAGGTTATCCTTATAGTCATAGGCGTAATAAGGTTTATTATATCTTTAGCCGTAAACATGGAGATTTAGAAAGGGATTATAATAAGTTTAAGATTTTCGCTTCTTATTTTTCTGAAGGGGAGGCTAACTACCGCGATGTAAATCAGAACAGAAGAGTAGATTTATTTTTTAACCCTTTTATTGAGAAGGCAAGTGTAGTTTACTTTATGAATTTGCTTAAAATGGATGGTTACAATCCCCTTGTTGTTAAGGGAGAGAAGCTTTATTTTGACGATACCAAAACAGCTAAGAAAGTACTTTCAAAATTTAAAATAAAACCCCAAACAGCACTTATAAAGCTAATGAAGGAAGGATTTTATCTGGGGGAAATATTTATTCTAATGATGGATAAGGGTATAAGGGTTAAAAGAAAAGAGTCTTTTGTCGATTTCTTACTTACCCACGCAAAGAGAGAGCCTAAAGCCTCCTTCGGTGATGGCTATTGGATTGATCATTGGCGCTATAATCTTGATTTGATAGAGAACTTTCTTTATTTTTATCCCGATAAACTCAAGGAGTTGTTTCTTCATACAGAGTTTATGTTTTGGGATGATGAGTATAAGGTAAAGAAGAGGGATGATAGATATTTTATAAATGATAGCAGAGTCTATCAGGGAGGAGGTCTTGATGTCGTTGAAGAAAAAATAATGCTGATTAGGCAGCGGCGGCGTTTTAGAAACTTTTTAAGAAAACGGCACGGAAAATTTAGTATATACAAAACCAATCTTTTTGTAAAACTGTTTACCCTTATTTTAAACAAATCCGCAACTTTAGACCCTTTTGGCGTAGGGGTAGAAATGGAAGCAGAGAAACCTGGATGGTGCGACTCTTTAAATGGATTACCATCTCTTTTTGGTTCTTCGCTATGTGAGACTATGGAGGTAAAAAGATGTTGTAATATCATTCTTAAAGCAATAAGTTGCCTTGATAGAAATTTGAGAGTGCCTTTTCCTGTTGAGTTGTATGATTTCTTTAAGAAGATGAAAAAACTATTAAGCGATTACTTTTCTTATAAAGGTAAGAACAAGGATTATCTATGGTGGGACAAATCTAACGAGTTTAAAGAGATTTTTAGGGAGTCTGTTTTCTTTGGCGTAAAAGGAGAGGAGAGAAAAGTCACATTAAAAGAATTAGAGGGATTTATACTTTCTTTGTCGAGGCGTTTAGAAATAGGCATAGAGAAGGCAAAGGACAAGAAAAGTGGTTTGTATACCACCTACCTTTTTTATGAAGTAGTTAAGCACAGAAAAGGAAGAAAGAAGAATATTAAACCGTTGTCTTTTAAACAAAAAAGATTACCTCTTTTCTTAGAGTCATCTGTCCATTTATTGCGTCTTCGGCCGTCGTCTGAGTTGATAAAGAACATGAGAAGGAGTGGTCTTTTTGATAGAAAGCTTAAGATGTATCGGTTGAATATGAGTTTAAAGAAAGAGCCATTAGAGATTGGGCGCAGCCGTGTTTTTCCTTCCGGATGGCTTGAGAATGAATCTGTTTGGCTCCATATGGAGTATAAATATCTTTTGGAATTAATAAAGAGGGGATTTTATAACGAATTCTATAGAGATTTCTTTAACTGTTTGGTGTGTTTTTTTAATCCAGAGCGTTACGGAAAGAATATATTAGAAAACTCTTCTTTTATTGTTAGCAGCGCTTATCCTGACAAATTTCTTTGGGGTAAGGGGTTTGTGTCCCGTCTTACAGGGGCAACAGTGGAGTTGCTTAACATATGGATGATAATGTGCCTAGGAAAAGAGCCATTTTTTGTAGATGATAAAGGTAAGTTATGTTTGCAGTTCAAACCGATTATTAAAAAAGATTTATTTACAAGAAATTCCTCCATATTTAAGATGGATGATGAGACAATTAAGTTGCCTGCAAATACATTTTCTTTCAAGCTATTTTCTTCAATTCTTGTAGTTTATCATAACCCTAAACGAAAAGATACCTTTAAGGCAGAGGTTAAAAGGATTGTTATTGAAACGCCACAGAAGAAATTTACTTTGAATACCAGTATTATACCTTCTCCTTTAAGTTATGCTGTGAGAGAAAGAAAGGTTAAGCGTATTGATATTTATTTAGGCTAACAGGTATATAAACTGTTTGACAAAAGAATTCATCTCTATTATTTTAGATAATATATGGGATTTATTGAGAGACTAAAAGAGGATATTCAGACAGCTTTTCGTGAAGACCCTGCAGCAAGGAATTCAGTGGAAGTGGTGTTGTGTTATCCTGGTTTGCATGCTATATGGATATACAGGTTAGCACATTTTGTCTGGATAAGAGGGCATAAAACATTAGCACGGCTTATATCCCATATTGGGAGGTTTCTTACAGGAATAGAAATACATCCTGGTGCTAAAATAGGAAGGAGGTTTTTCATCGACCATGGAATGGGGGTGGTCATTGGAGAGACTGCAGAAATTGGCGACGATGTTTTGATTTATCAGGGAGTAGTGTTGGGAGGGGTTTCCCGGGAGAAGACCAAACGTCATCCTACCTTGGGGAATCGTGTAGTTGTAGGTGCGGGGGCAATTCTTTTAGGGCCTATTGAGGTTGGAGAGAATGCTCGGATAGGAGCAGGGTCGGTAGTAATCAAGGATGTTCCTGATAATGCTACTGTAGTGGGAGTACCAGGAAGGGTTATTGTGGGTAAACCTCCTAAAAAAGTAAGTGGAGTTGACTTAGACCACAATAAACTTCCTGACCCTGTAATTGAGGTGCTTCATCGCCTGGAAAGAAGGATCGAAGATTTAGAGAAAAAGTTAAGAGAGAAGGGATAATGGAGAAAAAAAGAATTGTTTTGCACTTTCCCCGTCAGCTTGTGGATAAACCTATTGTGTTTAGGTTGGTGAAGGATTTTAATCTCGAGTTTAACATTCTAAAAGCAGAGGTTAACCCCAAAGAAGAGGGTCTTCTTGTTTTGGAGCTGAAAGGAAATGACGATGACTTTAAAAGAGGTATAGAATATCTTAAAGAGGAAGGGGTCGGTGTTCAACCGCTATCCAAAGATGTCTTTATGGATAAAGAGAAGTGTGTTGCTTGTGGAGTTTGTGTGCCTCTTTGCCCCACGCAGGCGTTAGTGGTAAATTCCGACACTTTTGAGGTCGACTTTATAAAAGAACGTTGCATTGCTTGTGGAATATGCATAAAGGCATGTCCTTACGGAGCAATGACAATAAGTTTTTGAGTGTTTATTTTTGGTGGTTTGTTTTATTGTAGAGGAGATAGGCAATGAGAGTATTGGTAACAGGAGGAGCAGGTTTTATTGGCTCCAATGTCATTGAGGTGCTTCTTAAGAAGAAAAATAAAGTTTTTTGTCTTGACGATTTCTCCCATGCCAATTTTAAGAATATTGTTAACAAAGACTGCGAGGTTATATGTGCTGATATAAGAGACGAAGATACTTTTAGCAAGCTTCCTCGTGTTGATGCTGTAATTCATGAAGCAGCAGTAACAGATACTACCATTAGTGATGACAATAAGATGATGAGTGTAAATTTTGAAGGGTTCAAGAATGTTTTAAAATACTGTCTTAAAAATAAAATCCGCCTTGTGTACGCCTCAAGTGCAGGAGTATATGGAGATGGACCGTCTCCCATGAAAGAGAATCAACCACCCAAGCCTCTTAATACTTATGCTTACTCTAAATTTATGTGCGACAGGGTAGCAAGTACTTTTTTTAATAAAAAAAATACTCCGATTATCGTGGGTTTGCGTTATTTTAATGTTTATGGACCAGGTGAGCATCATAAGAAAAAATCTGCTAGCATGATTTACCAGTTGTATTTACAGATGAAAGAAAACAGGCGGCCTCGCCTTTTTAAGTTTGGCCAGCAAAAGAGGGATTTTGTTTATGTTAAAGATGTAGCTTCTGTTACTGTGAGAGCACTTACTTTAAAAAGAAGTGCAATTTTGAATGTGGGTACTGGCACTGCGCGCAGTTTTAATGATATTGTAAAAATTATAAATGGAATTCTTAAGAAACATCTTTCCCCTTTCTATTTTGATAACCCCTATGTGAGGGTGTATCAGAACTATACGGAAGCAGACATAAGTAATCTTAAGAGAATTATGGGTTATAAGAAATTTTATTCTTTAGAGGAAGGAATTAGAGAGTATCTTAGCATAGTAAAGAATACTATAGAGGATTTGTAAAAATTTCTCTATAAAATTAAAGGATTTTGTAAAAGAGGAGGGGTGGTGAAACGTTTAATTGTATGTTTTTCTGTTTTTTTGTTGTTTACTCCGCCAGTTTTATGTCTTGACAGCATAGATTTTCTAAATGGTTATTTATTTGCCAACTTAAAGTATAAGCAAGATTTTAAGACAGCCCCTTTCTTTGTTTCTTTTAATTTTGACGGCAAGTCTTTGTTTCCTGGTCTAAAGGAAAGGGCAAAGGGCGATATAATTTTTTCTTATGAACCATTTGTCAATGTTATATATCAACCCGACGCTAATGTAGAATTTGGGGTCAATTTTCTTGTTAAATATGTTTTCCCTTTAAAAGGGAAGATTAAGCCTTATATAAAGGGAGGAGTGGGGTTTGGCTATATGACCCAGCATATAAGAGAGCAGGGTACCCAGTTTAATTTTTTAAGTCAAATAGGACCGGGGATAAGTTATTTTATAAACGATAATACTTCTTTAGATTTTGAGTGCCGGTTTCGTCATCTTTCTAATGCTGACCTCGATGCTCCTAACAAAGGAGTAAATGCCAATATTTTTCTGTGGGGCATAACGCGCTACTTTTAACTTATGTTAAGAAAAGCGAACATAAAGGATGCCGAAAGAATTCACGAGCTTATAAAATTCTGGGCAAGAAAAAACGCTGTGCTTGAACGCTCCCTAAATTATATTTTTGAGCATATAAGGGATTATTGGGTTTGTGAATACAAAAATAAGGTAGTTGGAGCATGTAGTTTGCATGTAATAGGTTGGCAAGGATTAGCAGAGATAAAATCATTGGTTGTGGATAGGAGATACCATAGGAAAGGAATTGGGAAGGACTTGGTGGAGGCGTGTATAGAAGAGGCAAGGAACCTTCAGGCAAAGAGTGTTTTTGCCTTAACTTTTGTTCCTAATTTCTTTAAGAAGTGTGGCTTTAAGAAGATAGATAAGAAAAAGCTTCCTCACAAGATATGGAGTGATTGCGTGAATTGTATATATTTCCCCAATTGCAAAGAAGAGGCTTTAATTTTTCATCTAAAAAAACCCAGAACTAACAATGTTCTTTAGAAAGGAGGCGCAATGGTTGTTTATCCTTTAAGCGAAGAGCAGACAATGTTAAAAGATCTCTGTCGGCAGATTGCAGAAGAAAAAATTAAGCCTGTTTCCCAAGAGTGCGACAAAGAAGAAAGGTTTCCTCAAGAGGTGATGGAAGTTTTAGCGCAGTCGGACCTTTTTTCTCTTTGCATCCCCGAGGAATATGGGGGTATGGGTGCAGGGTTGTTGGACTTATGTATTGCTACAGAAGAGATATCGCGAATAGACGGAGGAATAGCAGCAAGTTATGCCGCCTCTTTTTTGGGAATGTTTCCTATTCTTCTTTTTGGAACGGATGATCAGAAGAAGAAGTATTTACCTCCTCTTGCCCGGGGAGAAAAATTAGCTGCTTTTGCTTTAACTGAGCCAGAGGCAGGTTCTGATGCTTCTAATGTAAAGACAGTAGCTAAAAAAGTTGGTAGTGATTATGTTATAAATGGCACAAAGCATTTTATTACTAATGGCGGTGATGCCGATATTTATACTGTAATTGCCGTTACTGATAAAACAAAAGGTCCCCGAGGGATGTCTGCTTTTATTGTGGAGAAAGACACAGAAGGTTTTAGTTTTGGCAAGAAGGAAGAAAAGCTTGGCATACGCGCCTCTTCTACAAGAGAGTTGATTTTTAACGATGTAAAAGTTCCTAAAGATAATCTTTTGGGGAAAAAAGAAGGAATAGGCTTTATTGCTACAATGAAGACATTTGACCAGTCGCGGCCAGGTGTTGCTGCTCAAGCAGTAGGAATTGCTCAAGGGTCGCTGGAGTTAGCTGTTAAGTACGCCCATAGCCGTGTTCAGTTTGGAAAAGCAATAAGTTCTTTTCAGGGTATACAGTGGATGTTGGCAGATATGGCAACCAAGGTTGAGGCAGCACGTAGTCTTGTTTACAGTGTAGCTTCTATGGTAGATAGAGGAATTAAAGGCATCGGAGGAGCAAGTGCGTGTGCAAAACTTTTTGCTTCAGATGTGGCGATGGAGGTTACTACCAATGCGGTTCAGATTTTTGGTGGTTATGGGTATATGCGTGATTATCCTGTAGAGAAGTTTATGCGTGATGCTAAAATTACTCAGATTTACGAAGGCACAAACCAGATTCAGAAAAACATAATTGCATTAGAGCTCATTAAGAAATACGGAAAATAAGGCAGCGTATAGAGTTTTAGTGTAAGAGTAGAGAGAAGCGATTATATTTTATTTATTGTTCTTTCTTATTCTTGTATTCTTGATTTTTACAATCTGCCTTTTGTATTGGCCAATAATCAACAGCTACGAGTTAATTTCTATACGCTAAACGCTAGCCGCTATATACTAATAATAATCTTGAGTTCTTTTTATAAAGAGATATAATATAAAAAAGTAGAGGTGTTTTTTAAAAAAAAGGATGTGTTATGAAGAAGAGAGTATTAATTGTTGATGATGCCCTTTTTATGCGTAATTACATACGGAGTATACTTGAGAAAGCAGGGTTTGATGTGTGTGGTGAAGCAGTAAATGCCCCTGAGGCTGTAGAGAAGTACAAAGAGTTAAAACCCGATCTTGTTACTATGGATATTATTATGCCACGTATTGAAGAGCTTGATGGTGTAGGGGCCGTTAAGGAAATTGTGTCTTTTGACAGGAATGCAAATATAATTATTATTTCTGCGGTAGGAGAAGAAGCTTTAGTTAAAGAGGCGCTTTCTTACGGGGCAAAAGCCTTCTTGGTAAAACCTTTCAAGCCAGATAGGTTTTTAGATACAATTAACCAGATTTTCTAAGATTAACGATATGGAAGGTATGGAATTTAGTGAACTGCAGAGAGATGCTTTAAAAGAGATTGGCAGTATATGTGCAGGCAATGCTGCTACAGCTTTATCTCAGCTTTTTAATAAAAAAGTGGAGATGGATGTTCCTGATATTTTCTTTCTTCCTGTGGAGGAAGTTCCTAAAACAGTAGGGGGAGAAGATAAGCTTGTGGTAGGACTTGTAATTAAGATACTTGGGGATTTTCCCAGTGTAATTCTTCTTATATTTTCTCAGGACGATGCCAAAAGTTTAGCTTCTCTTATGATTAATAAGAAGCATCCTAATGGCAGCCAGGTTATTAGTGACCTTGAACGCTCTGCATTGAAGGAGATTGGAGTAATACTGGCTAACGCCTATCTGGGGGCTTTAGCGGTTTTTATAAATTGGGGGTTAGTCCCGCGGGTTCCTGAGCTTATTGAAGATATGGCAGGAGCAATGCTTGATTACATTCTTATTGAATTAAGCAGCGTTTCTCAATATGCCCTCCTTATTAAATCCGAATTTAAAGAAGCAACCACAAGGGTAGTGGGGAACTTTTTTTTGATTCCCAACCCCGAAGGGTTAAAGCTTCTCCTTAAAGCTATTGAATACGAAACCTAAATCAACCTAATTTTTATGGATAAAAGCTATTGGGAATTATTTTTTGGCGAGTCAGAAGAGTACATAAGCCAGATTAACCAGTTTCTTGTCAAGTTAGAAAAAGACCCTCACGATACAGAGGCTATAAATGAGATTTTCCGTTTGATGCATACCCTTAAAGGTATGGCAGCAACAATGGGGTTTAGTGAGCTTTCTGAGTTTGCTCATAAAATAGAAGATGTTTTTGACCTTTTGCGCTCTGGCAAGAGAGAAGTTACCCCCAGAATTATGGATGTTATCTTTTCTTCCATTGATGCTTTTCAATTGATGCTTACCCAGTTGCGAGAAAAAAAGCCTTTTACCGTCGAAGTAAACGATTATATAAAGGAGTTAGAAGAGGCAATAGCTTATACTCCCAGAAAAGAGGCTAAAGAGGAGAAAAAAGAGCCTGTCTCCCCTACGATACTGTTTACCCCTCAAGAGAGTACTGAGCTTACAAAAAAACGCAAAGAGGGCTATGAGATTGTAAAGCTGGATGTTTCCTTGGTAAGTGATTGCCCCATGAAAGAAGCAAGGGCATTTTTGGTTCTAATAAGGGTAGAGCAGATGGGTGCGATTATAAAATCTATCCCTTCTCAGGAAGAATTAAAAAGAGGAGAATTTAATTTGTCTTTTACTATTATTCTTGCCACTAAAGAGGATAAAAAAGTTATTGAAGAAGAACTAGGGCGCGTCTTAGAAATAGAAAAAGTCGCTATAGAGCCTCTGGGAGAGGATTTTCTTAAAGGAGATTCCCCTAAATCCCAAATTACTTACATCAAGAAGATTCAGAGCATGAGAATTCCTGTGGAGAGGTTGGATAAGATAATGAATTTTATGGGAGAATTATCCATTGCTAAAAGTAGGCTACTGCAGGCGCTACAGTCCAAAGATTTTGCAAATTTAGAAGAGACAGTTTTTATTATCGACAGGCTTGTATCTTCCCTTCAGGATGAAACTCTTCAGATGAGGCTTCTTCCTATTTCCTATATTCTTGACGCTTTCCCCCGGGTGGTAAGAGATTTGGTAAGAAGGTCGAACAAAGATGTAGACCTAAAGATGATAGGAAGTGAAATTGAACTTGATAGAGTTGTGCTTGACGAGATTGGGGACCCTCTTATGCATCTTGTAAGGAACGCTGTAGACCACGGCATTGAAGATATAGAGACGAGAAAAAGACTAGGCAAACCCCCTAAAGGAGAACTTATCATCAAAGTTTCTAGGGAGAAAGGACATGTAATCATAGAGATTAGTGATGATGGCAGGGGAATAGATTTTGAGGCAGTAAGAAGAAAGGCTATAGAGAAAGGTCTTTTTACAGAATCAGAGCTAATTAATTTAGATGCAAAGCAGGCTTTGGATATAATGTCAACGCCGGGATTTTCTACCCGCGAGGAGATTACTGATATCTCTGGAAGAGGCGTAGGCCTTGATGTGGTAAGGACAAAACTCGATGCTTTAGGGGGACGAATTGACGTTGAGACAGAAGCTGGCAAAGGGACAAAATTTATTCTTACCCTTCCTCTTACGCTTGCAATTATAAAAGCAATGTTGGTTAAGGTAGGTGGTGAGGTATTTGCTATTCCTCTTATGAACATACGTGAGAGTGTAAAAGTAGAGGCGAATCTGGTAAAAACAATCCAGAACAGAGAAGTAATTACTGTAAGAGACGAGATAATTCCCCTTCTAAGGTTAGATAAAGAATTGGGAGTAGACTACGAGAGAGAAGATTTAAATAGGCTTTCTGTTGTTATTGTAGAGGGTAGGGTAAAAAGTTTAGGCCTTTTAGTGGATAGAATCTTAGGAGAACAGGATATAGTGGTTAAGCCTTTAGGCTTTATGGTAAGGAAAGTTAAAGGGATTGCAGGAGCTACTATCCTTGGAAATGGTAGAGTAGCGTTGATTTTGGATGTGGTTAATATAGATTAAATCTTTAGTAAAGAGAATAAATTATTTTTTTATTTGACGTATATTCTTTTAAAAAGTATATTATTAAAAAAGGAGGAGCAGATGGAACTACACAATTATATGGAAGATGCAGTCAGAGGCGTTTTAGATAATATACTTTCTGAACGTAGCGACCTTTGTAAGTGTGAGAAGTGTAGACTTGATATGTTAGCATGGGCGCTTAATAGGCTTCCTTCCAAATATGTAGTTACTCCGAGGGGAAGAGTCTATACTAAATTGGAAGAAATTAATATCCAGTTTAAAACGGATATTATAAGGGAAACAGCAAGGGCTGTGGAATATGTAAAAAATAACCCCCGTCATTAATGGTAGAGATAAAGATAGTGAAAGAGGATCAGGAAAAGATAGAGTTAAGAAGGTTTGTTTACCGTATTAAGAAAAAAAGAGGTTTAGACTTAACTCTATACAGACCCACTTTTCTTTTGCGGCGAATAAGGGCAAGGATGTATAATTGCGGCCTTAAAGAAATAGATACTTACTTAACCAAAGTGGAAGAGGACTTAGATGAATGGGAGAAGCTTTTAGAGGCGTTGAGCATCAATGTTTCAGAGTTTTTCCGTGACCCGGAAGTTTTTAATTATTTTGCGAAACACTGTCTTAAAGAATTAGAAGAACGTAAAAAGGCGAACAAACAAAAAATTATCCGTTTCTGGTCTGCAGGGTGTTCCTTTGGAGAAGAGGCCTACTCTTTGGCAATAATGCTTAGGGAAAATACAGATGAAAATTATTTTTTTACCAAGGTGTTTGCTACAGATATAGATGCCAATTCTCTTGCAAAGGCAAAGAAAGGCCTGTATGATGAAAGCTCCCTAAAGAATGTTTCCGCTAAACTCAAAGAGCGCTATTTCATCAGAGTAAAAGAGGATATTTGGAGTGTTAATGACAACCTCAGAAAGATGGTTACTTTTCGTCAGCACAACTTATTTGAAAAGCCACTGTTTAAATATTTCGATGCTATTTTCTGCAGGAATGTGAGGATTTA
This sequence comes from uncultured Planctomycetia bacterium, assembly GCA_964455875.1. Taxonomy (GTDB): domain Bacteria; phylum Omnitrophota; class Gorgyraeia; order Duberdicusellales; family 4484-171; genus CAZWON01. Next base: position 19,722 of record CAYVYZ010000016.1, read on the forward strand.
CTTTAGTGCTCAGCAATCAGAAGAGGTATTGTGGAACATTTATAATGCATTAGCAAGAGGGGGATATTTAGTATTAGGTAAGGTTGAAGCAATGCCTGCTTCCTTAAAAAAATATTTGGTGGATATAGAAGGTAGTTGTAAAATATTTCAGAAGAGAGAAACAAAAGGGAGGTAGAAAATGGCAAAGGTTCTTGTGGTAGACGACGCTCTTTTTATGCGTAAGATGCTCTCCGATATCTTAAAGAAGGAGGGGTTTGAGGTAGTTGGCGAGGCAGATAACGGAAAAGATGCTATTGAGAAGTACAAGGAGCTTAAGCCTGATTTGGTGACCATGGATATTGTCATGCCTAAGATGGAAGAGATCGATGGGATTGCTGCTGTAAGAGAGATAGTAAAGTTAGACCCCCAGGCTAAAATCATTATGGTTTCTGCAATGGGACAGCATGCTCTGGTAGTGGAAGCCATTCAGGCAGGAGCAAAGGATTTTATTGTGAAGCCTTTTCAGCCTTCAAGAGTAGTTGAGGCAATAAGAAGGGTATTAGGAGAGTAGCTTAATCTTAACCTGTTATGATGCAAGAGAACAATAAGGGAAGTCTTATGGAAGTAGGTATGGCAGAGATGAAGGTTGCCTCTGCCCCGCAGGTTCTTATTACACGCGGTCTAGGTTCCTGTGTAGGGATTGTCCTCTATGACCCTACCCAAAAGATTGGCGGGTTAGCGCATCCTATGCTTCCTGATATTGAGAAGGCGAAAATAAAAAGCAACCCTGCTAAGTTTGTAAATTCAGTTGTGGAAGCTATGGTAGAGGAGCTTATCAAGAAAGGCGCCCGTAGGACTGCTTTGATTGCTAAGATATTTGGGGGAGGGCATATGTTTAGTGCCATACCTTACGATAGTCCTTTTAATATAGGAGTGAAGAATGTGAATAAAGCAAAAGAGGTATTAAACTCTTTAAGGATAAGAATTGCAGCAGAAGATACAGGGGGAAATTACGGAAGAACAATTGAATTTCATCTTTCTACAGGAGAGGTTAAGGTTAAGACTCTTTTTCACGGAGTAAAGCAAGTATGAGGAAGACAAAGATATTTATTATAGAAGACTCTATTCTTATGCAGAAGGTAATCGCTGATATTTTCTCTCATGAGCCAGACTTTGAAGTAGTGGGAAAAGCTTATCAAGGTAAAGAGGCGCTGGAGATGATTCCTAAGTTAAAGCCTGATATTGTTACTTTGGATGTCAACCTCCCCGATATCTACGGTCTTACTATTTTAAAAGAGATAATGAGTAAGTTTCCTACACGTGTGGTTATGCTTTCTGCTTATACGCAGAAAGGAGCAGAAATAACAATGAAAGCGTTGGAACTGGGAGCGGTTGATTTTATCCCTAAACCTAGTGGGGAAATCTCTCTTGACTTATATAATTTTAGAGAAGAGATAGTATCTAAGATGAAAATAGTTGCCAGCATTGATATTGATGCGTATCTGGCTAATTTTAGAGGAATGCCAGTAGCAGAAGAAGCACTCGCTGTTAAAAAGATTATAGTTATTGCGGCCTCAACAGGAGGACCTAAGGCAGTTATAGAGGTAATGCAAAAGATGCCCGCTGATATAAATGCCGCTTTCTTGATTATTCAACATATGCCTAAAGGATTTACCAAAACCTTTGCTGAAAGGGTCTCTTGGCACTCTAAAATAAAAACTAAAGAAGCTGAGGACCAAGATTTAGTGTTAAAGGGGGCAGGTTATATAGCTCCTGCTGGTTTTCATATGGTTATAGAAAGGTTGTTTGAGAATGAAGAGAATAAGTTTAGAATTCGTCTTGATGAGACGCCTCTTGTTAATTATGTCAGGCCTTCAGCTGACGTTACTATGAATTCTGTTGCTGAATTGTTTGGAAAAGATACCATTGCTGTTATATTGACGGGTATGGGTAAAGACGGTTTGGAAGGGGCAAGAAAGATAAAGGATAAAGGAGGAAAAATTATTGCCCAGGATAAGGATTCTTCAGTGGTGTATGGCATGCCTCGTGCTGTAGCTGAAGCAGGGATTGCTGACAAAGTTCTAAGGCTTTCTGATATACCCAGTGAAATAATAAGGATGGTGGGATAATGGATGAGGAACGCGTATCAATAAACCAGCTTGATGTCTTGCGGGAAATTGGAACAATCGGTGCGGGACGGGCTGCTACGGCATTAGCCGACCTTTTAAACACCAAAGTAGAGATAACTCTTCCTGAAACAAAACTTATTCCCTTAGAAAGCCTTGATAAGATTTTAGGAGACCCGGAGAAGAGTTTCTTTGTTCTTGATACAGGTTTAGAAGGAGATGTGGGGGGGAGAATTTTCTTTCTTTTGCCTCCTTCTGAAGCGCGTATCTTAGGGGCAACCCTTTTGGGAAAGGAGCCAGAGGAGATAGATTTTGAAGATGCTCTTTTTCAGTCTTCCCTTAAAGAGGCAGCCAACATCCTTGTAGGGGCTTATATGAATGCTTTAAGTGATATTACAGGCTTAAATATTCTTTATGGTGTTCCTTCGCTGGCTTTAGATATGGTGGCAGCGCTTTTAGACTTTATTTTTATTCAGATTGCCCAGCATTCTGAAGAAGCCTTGTTTATTAAAACCGACTTAAAAGTAAAAGATATTGCTTTTCAAGGCTTGTTTCTATTTTTTCCTGATGCCTTTTCATTAAAGAAGATATTTACCGCCTTAGGTATTATAGAATAGTAAAATTTAAATAATATAAAAAAAGCTTGACATCTTTTTCTTTGTAATGATAAAATTTTATGGTGTAAGTTATTGAGAAGAAAGGATTTCAATTGAAGGGAGGTGAGAAATGAAAAAAGGGAAGTTTATTGCCTGTTTCTTAGCTCTTCTTGTGGTAATTCCATCCTTAAGCGCCTTTGGGGTTGATTTTAAGTGGGGAACCTACCTAAGGCTGCGCCATGAGTACTGGAAGAACTGGCTCGATATGGCCAATGACACTAAAGATAACCGCAACTTTTTCAGAATTAAAGCCTGTATATGGGGTAAGTGGGGTTTTGGTGATATTGAGGATTTAGCAGAAAATACTTCTTTATTCTTGCAGCTTACTGATGAGTTTAGAGCCTATGCTCATCCCAGCACAAAGTTTGACATCAATGAGGTAGTGGTTGATAATCTTTATTTTGATGCTAAAAATATTTTTGGTCTACCTGTAGATATGCGCTTAGGTAGGCAGAATTTTCTATTTACCTATGGGGAAGGGTTTCTGATTATGGATGGCACCCCGCAGGACGGCTCAAGGACATTCTATTTTAATGCGGCAAA
>CAYVYZ010000016.1:23125-31145 GCA_964455875.1 uncultured Planctomycetia bacterium
CTTATGACCGTGACGGCCTTGGCGGTTATGTGTTTTTGGACAGAAGCTTTAAGGATGCAATGTGGTCGCCGAGTGCAAGCATAGGGTTTATTTATCTTTCCGGCGACGATAAAAGCACAAATGATTTAGAGGCCTGGGATCCATTGTTCTCCCGCTGGCCATGGATGTCCGAGCTTTATGTCCTAGCTTATGCAAGGGAGACAAGTACAGGGCCGGGCTACTGGACAAACTTACAGATGTGGAGGCTTGGGCTTACCTTTAAGCCTACTAAGAAGTCCAAGTTCAGAGTGTGGTATAATTATCTACGGGCTAATGAAACAGGTCCTACCAGCTCTATATTTAGTGGGGAGAAAAACCGCGGCAGCCTTTATCAGGCGCGCTTGGATTACAAATTCACAAAGAACATTGCCGGGTATATTTTAGCAGAATATTTCGTCCCTGGTGACTTTTATCTTCCCACGAATAGAAGTGAGGCGGTGTTTTTAAGAACAGAACTCAGCTTTAAGTTCTAAAGATGTATTCGCTAAGGTGAATAACAAGGGGGAAGCAGCGAAGCGTGCTTCCCCCTTGTTCGTTTTATAGTTTTCTCTTAAAAAAGGAGGGGGAAATGAGAATATTTAAGATGTGTCTCAGTTTTGTTCTGATGGGAGCATTATTCTTGTGTGCTACTAATGGTTATGCAGCAAAAAAAGTGCTTCTTGCTGTATACTTTGATAATCCTGATTATAAGACCGCAAGGAATACTTTTCGTGCAGAACTTACTAAAGCCGCAGCGAGGGAAGGTTTAGATATTGAGTTTATGGAGCTTAATACCAACCGCGACAAAGAAGCTTTTATTACCCGCCTTAAAGAGTTAGAGCCAGAAGTTGATTTAATTTTTACAACAGGTACTCCTAATGCTATGGCAGTGAAACAGGCAGGAATAACTAAACCTGTGGTTTTTAGCGCCGTAGCAAATCCTGTAGGGGCAAAGTTGGTAAAGAGTTTGGATAGGCCAGGAACAAACTTTACAGGAAATTACTGTGCGGTTTCTGCAAGCAATCAGTTAAGGGCTCTTCTTTTAACTTTGCCTTCAGTAAAGAAGATTGGCATTCTTTACAATCCTGATGACCCTGCTCCTACTTCTCAGGCAAAGGGGTGGAGAAAAGCAGTAAAAGATGCTGGTTTGGAATTAGAGGAGTTCTTTATTCCTAAAGAGACTTCTTCTGCTGCTGACTTAGCAGAAGCTACAAAACAGGCAGTAGGCAAAGTTGATGTTTTAGTGACTACAGCGGATGCTAAAGTATCACCTTATGGTGAAGGATGGATAGATGCTTGTATAGAAAATAAGATTCCTACTTATGCCACTCTTGCTCAGCTGGTAAGAAAAGGAGCTTTGCTTTCTTTAGGGTATAATTTTGCTGAAGGCGCAAAGATGAATGTTTCTCAGGCAATGGATATATTAAAAGGTAAAAGCCCTAAAGACATTGCGTGTAATACATTCCGGGAATATCAGCTTTTAATTAATATGAGTACGGCTAAGAAAATTGGAGTAAGTATTCCCTTAAGAGCATTAAGAACAGCTTCTGAGATAATAAAGTAAGAAAACGATTATATTATTTATATAAGAGGATTTTCTTCTCATAGGAAGGTTTAAAGGGGGAGGTGCGTATGAAGAAGATAGCGTATTTAATGGGAATATTTATTTTGTGTTTAGGAGTCCCTTTTGTTTTCGCTAAAAACTATGTGATTGGTTCTATTCAAATTGTTGACCATCCTGATTTGAACAATACTTTTAAGGGTTTTAAAGCAGCATTAGAAGAGGAAGGGTTTGTTGAAGGGGAGAATGTAACTTTTATTGTTAATAAAAACCCTACCGGAAAAATTGATGGAGTTAAATCTGCAGTAAAAGAGTATATAGACAAAAAGGTTGATATGATTTTGGCAATTACCACACCGTGTGCCCTTACAGCAGTAAAGGCTACCTCTACTATCCCTGTAGTTTTTGCCATAGTGAGAGAACCGGTAAAGCTGGGAGTTGTAAAGGACCTAGAGCATCCCGGAGGGAATGCTACAGGTACAATGCTAATCTATCCTATTTTTAACCTTATAAAAGTAGCAAAAGATATTGTTCCTGGAATAAAGAAAATGGTTCTTATCGAAGATAAAAACAAAGCCCTTAAGGCAGAAATGCAGACAAGCCTTGCTAATAAGGCAAAGAGTATGGGCATAACTCTTGATGTCGTTTATATCTCCAGCAAAGACGAAGTCGCTGATACTGTCAATTCTCTTAAGGGAAAAGCTGATTGTATTCTTGCGAACAACAATATGGAGGTTATCCACGCGATGGACAGCCTTATTAAGGCTACTTTAGAAAATAAGATACCCCTTATTACTACCAATGAACCCTCTGTAGAAAAAGGGGCATTGGCTACTTCAGCAGTGGATTACTTTAAAGAGGGTAAGAAAGTTGGTAAAATGGCGGCAAAGATATTAAGAGGGGTACTTCCTTCAGAGATACCCGTAGAAAAACCAACGTCGTACCGTCTGGTTATAAATTTAAAGACAGCAAATGAGATTGGGGTGAAAGTCCCTGGTCGTTTTCAGATAATTGCTGACCGGCTAATAAAGTAAGGTATTTCCTGGAGATTAGAAGAGAATGAGAGAAAGAATGTTGTTTCTTTTTCTGGCGGGGGCAGTTTTATGTAATGCTTTTAGTCAAGAAAGCATTAAGCCTCTTATAAAAAAAGAAATTTTCTTGGGAAGTTCTGTCCCTTTAAGTGGAGAAGTTTCTTTCTTGGGGCAGGAGTATATAAAAGGCGCACGGGTTTATATTAAGTATGCCAATGAGCAAGGCATAATACCTCAAGGGGTAGTTAAGTTAGAAGTTTTAGATGACAAATATATCCCTCAAGATTGCGCTCAGAACACTTTAAAGCTTATTAAAGAGAAAAAAGTTTTTGCCCTTTTTTCTTATGTGGGAAGTTCCACTACTTTATATGTTCTTCCTCTTATCTCATCTAGTAAAGTACCCTTGGTGGGGGTATTTTCAGGGGTTTCTAGTTTACGTAAGCCCTTTAATCCTTATGTGTTTAATATACGACCATCTTTGTATACCGAGATAAGTCAATTTATAAAACACTGTCTGGATGATTTAGGTATAAAGAAAATTGCAGTCTTTTACCAATTTGATGCTTTGGGTTCTGATGGTTTAAGTGCAGCAGAAGATGCCCTTTTTAAATATTCCAACTACACCTTAAATTTAGTTGCTAAGGAAAGTTATGAGCGCCTTTCTCTGAAAGTAGAGGATGCAGTGGATAAAATAAAAGCGTCTGGTGCAGAGGCAGTTATATTAGTCGGCACCTATAAGCCGGTAGGAAAGTTTATTAAATTATGCCATAAGAAAGACTACTCGCCGTTGTTTTATGCTGTTTCTTCAGTAGGGATAGAATTCTTAATAGGAGAGCTAAAAGAGGAAGCCACAGGGATTGTTATTAGCAGTGTTGTTCCTCCTTTGGAACAGGATAGTTTAACAGCTGTAAGGGAATATAAAGAACTGTTAAGTAAATATTTTCCTGATGGTACCCCTACATCTGTAGGGTTTGAAGGTTTTTTAAACGCAAAGGTATTAGTGGAAGGGCTTAAAAGAATGAAAGAAGATGATACCGATGGTTTTATAAGGAGCTTGGAAAACCTGAATAGTTTTGATATTGGGATAGAAGAGAGTATTAGCTTTGGTATGAATGACCATGAAGGTTTAAAAAAGATTTATTTTATGTGGGTAGAAGATGGTGCATTGACTTCCCTTCGTGATTGGAGTAAAATAAAGATGTTTCTTGGTGATAGTAAGTAGAAGGAGGGAGAGTGAGAAAATCAGGCGTACTTGTTAAAATACTTGTTCCTTTTATTATTCTTATAATTGGCGCCTTATCTGTAATGCTGGTTTTTTCTGTTTCTCTGCAGGATAAATCCCTTTCTGCCCAGCAGGAGAAAAAAGCAATAATTTTTTCTAAGAGTTTAGGAGATTCTTTATTGGACCCTTTGTCGTTTCAGCTTGTAGATAAACTTGAGCAGATGATTATGAAAGCAAAGGATGCAGATACTGATATTGTGTGGATAAGTATAGTAGATAACACAGGAAAATGCATTGTTTCTACAGATAAGTCCCTTAAGGGGAAAATGCTCAATGAACGGCTTTTTGATAAAGCTGCTCTGAAAAGCGATAAGGTAATAAAAAGGATAGTTCCTTACCGCAAAAATACATTTGAAGTAAGCTTACCTTTAGTGGTGTTTAATAAAAAACAGGCTACGTTAAGAGTACAGTTTTCCCGAGATAGTATAATAAAGTCCGTAGGAGAATTAAAGACCTTAATTGGGGTAGTAGCAGTTGCCTCTTTGATTATAGGGACATTGATATATTTTATTGTTTCCCGCAGTATTATTATAAAACCCCTTGCTCTTACTAAAGAAGCGGCTAATAAAATAGCGTCAGGCGACCTTACTTCGGAAGTTACCGTTAACTCTCGTGATGAGCTAGGAGAGCTTGCCTCTGCCTTTAATGTTTTAATAGAGGGGCTTAATAATATGGTGCTTCAGATTCGTGAAACTTCTGAGAAAGTTAATTCTTTAGCTCAAGGTTTATCTAGTTCTGCTGAAGAGATGAATGCTTCAACTCAAGAGGTATCAAGTACTATTCAGCAAATAACCCAAGGTATAACTACTCAGGCAAAAAGAAGTGAAGAAACTACCCAGATTATGGAAAAAATGGCTACCTCCGTTAAACAGGTTGCTGCTAATGCCAACGAAGGGGCAAAACTTTCCCGCAATACTGCCGAGCTTGCTGAGAGTGGTAAAGAGGCATCAAAGGAAGCAGTAGAGAGGACGTTGAAGATAACAGAAGTTGCAAATGAAATTGCCAGGATTGTGGGTCAACTTGGTGAGCGTTCTCAGGAAATTGGAAGGATTGTAGAGGTAATTACTAGTATCGCCGATCAGACAAACCTCTTGGCTTTAAATGCAGCAATTGAGGCAGCTCGTGCAGGAGAAGCAGGGCGTGGTTTTGCTGTGGTTGCTGAAGAGGTAAGGAAGCTGGCAGAAAACTCCGCCCAGGCAGCAGAGCAAATCGGGTCTTTAATCCGTACAATTCAACAGGAGACTTCCAAGGCGGTAAGTTCAGTAAGTGCAGCCTCCAAGGAAGTAGAAAGTGGAAAAGTAAGTATTGGTAAGGTGCAGGATTCTTTAGATAAAATTCTGAACGCAGCAGAACGGGCAGTTGCTCAGGTAGAGCAGATTGCTGCTGCCAGTGAAGTCCAGCTAATCAATGCTCAGGAGGTAAGTAAGGCAATCTCAGAAGTTGCTTCTATTGCGGAAGAGTCAGCTTCATCTACAGAAGAAGCTTCAAGTTCCGTTGAAGAAATGACAGCTTCTATGGAGGAAATGGCGGCAAGTGCTCAGGAACTTGCAAGGATGGCTTCTGATTTGCAGGAATTGGTAGGAAAATTTAAAGTGAAGGGAAGGAAGAGATGAGTGAAGTTTTTAAAGCAAAAGAGATACAGTTAGTGGTTTTTAAGATTGGTAAAGAGGAGTTCGGTGTTCCTATAAGCCAGGTAAGAGAGATTGTACGGCTTGTTCCTATCACGCCAGTTCCCCGTGCTCCCCAGTTTATTGAAGGAGTGGTAAACTTAAGAGGCCAGATTTTAGCAGTAATAGACTTAGCTAAGAGGCTTAACCTTACACCTGCTCCTCGTTCTGATAAGACACGGATTATTGTTGTAGAGGTGGAAGATAATACTGTGGGTATGATTGTTGATGAGGTTACAGAGGTGCTTCGGCTTCCAACTGAAAACATTGACTCAACCCCTGAGCTTATAACTACCGAAGTCCATCAGAAATATTTAAAGGGAGTGGGTAAATTGGGAGAAAGATTGCTTATTCTTATAGAGTTGGCAGAGGTCCTTTCTCATGAGGAAGTAGAAGAGGTAAAGAAGACAAAAACTGAAGGACCAAAAGAAGGGTATAAAAAGGAGGAATAATGGAGGATAAGAGGCGTTTTAATCGTTGGGGGTTAGAAGAAAAAGCTGTGATTGATTTAGAAGGCACAAGAGAAGAAGTGAAAGTGCTGGATGTAAGTATTGGTGGGATGCGTATAGTTACCAACACTCCTTTGGGTAGAGAAAAAACTATAACTGGTGAGTTTAAAATTTTACCCAATGTAGGTCCCTTTTTTGTAAAGGGGAAAGTTATATGGAGCAATCCCAAGGGAGATGTTTTTGAATCAGGAATTGTTTTCGACAAAGTAAGTACAATTCCTCTAAGCTAAAATAGGAATTTCAAACCCCACATTTTTATTAGAAGTTGTCCATCCATTTCACTGTTACTTTATAAAAGATAAAAAAGGTGAGAAGAAAAGACTATATCTTTTTGTAGTCCTTTCTGCGGTCCATAATGTAGATGCTTTTAGGAAAGGTTTTGCAGTAGTTTTTTAACTCAGTGGCAATTTCGATAATCTGTCCAGCATGGGTAATCTTTTTCTCCTTAGTGCTTACCACCCCTATAGAAATAGTAATGAAAGGAATTTCTGCCAATATCCCTTTTCTGTCTTTAATGACAATATACCCACGCTCTTTATCTTCCTCCTTATAAAAGGATGGTATACTCATGTCGAAATCATACACAATCTTTTTGCATATATTTTCTACAGATTCGGGAAGGGTAATAAAAAGAAAGTCATCACCTCCAATGTGTCCGATAAAATCATTTTCGCTTCCCAACTCCCTAATAGCATTGTAGATTACAGAAGCAGTGTGCTGGATAAGCTTGTCTCCCCACCCAAATCCATAGTAGTCGTTGTATTCTTTGAATTTATCTAAATCGGCATAAGCGGCACAAAAAGTCTCTTTATTAGTTATTTTTTTCTCCAATTCTTTTAAAATAGACGCATTTCCAGGGAGTTTTGTTAAGGGGTTAGCGTCTAAGTCTCTTTTTGCCCTCCATAGACTTGCTTTTACCCTTGTTAGTAGCTCAGGAGCGTGAGGAGGTTTTTCTATATAATCATCAGCACCAGCATATATTCCTTTTATTTTCTCAATAGTGTGGGCTTTTTCTACTAGAAGAATGATAGGAATATGCCTTAACATGAAGTTGCTGCGAATTGTCTTGCACAGCTCAATGCCGTTTATTTCTTTTCCTTTTAGTTCCATTATGATGAGGTCGAAATTTTTCTCCTCCAGGGCAATAAGAAACGAGTTGGTATCGTTGTAAGTATTTACTACATACCCTTCGCCTTCTAACAGGCTCTTAATATATTTAAGTATTTCGCTGTCGTCGCTTAGTAACAGAATGTTTGCTTCAATCATATTCAACTGTTACGTATGGATTCTAATATTTTTTTACACGCTCTTTTAATTTCCTCTGCTGCCTCAGGGGTAAGCACAAGCCAGAAGTTCCCTTTTATGCTTGCCTTTTCTTCTTCAAAAAGCGCTTCCACTACAAGGATATACCTTTCTTTTTCATACCCTACAGTAAGCATATTCATCACTTCAACAAAAGGAGCATTTATAAGAATAGGGAAGGATGGGATAATGAGCTTCTTGATAAAAAAGCTAAGTGAACTTATATAGCTTGAAATGATGATATTTCCTACCTCTTTTATTACAGACATTCCCATCTCTGTAAATAGCCCTACTTTCTTCCCCTCTTCTTTAGACTTATAGCACATATCTACTAACTTGAATGCACTTTTTTCTTCCAGGAGAAAGACAATTTTCCCTTCTATGCCACTAAGTATCTGTGCTTGCATAGTTAGCACCATTCCTTCAACATGAATAGTTTTTGACAGCTGTTCACCTGGAAGCATATCCAGTGAAGGCAAACGCAGGGTTATTTTTCTTCCTAATATTTCTGATAGGGCTATGCTTCCATGAGCAGCAGCAGTAGTTCCTACCTCTTTTAAGATATCCATTTCATCTTTCATCCTTTCCTCCTTAAGGTTATATAAAATAATATCATCTAATAACATTGTGTGCAAGTGCTTTTTATGGCA
>CAYVYZ010000017.1:0-30378 GCA_964455875.1 uncultured Planctomycetia bacterium
GGTAGTTGCGATAATCAATTTTATCTGGCCCTCCAAACTGAGCTTTAATAAAAAAATCAGCAATACTCTTTGCCTGTTTTATCCACCAATCGGGTTCTTCTTCAAACCTGTATTTACCCACACCCTCTCCAGGAAAAATAAGGACTTTAGCCTCGAAAGTGTGGCCACCATGTTCAGGATAATATATCCCGATAGTAAAAAGGTATTGGTCTTTAACCAGCAACCCTTCCATTTTTCCTGTGTAATCTACATAAGGCTCACCTAAGTTACGAGGCCCCCGTGCATAAGTGTTGGGGGTAAGCTTTACGTCAAACTCGCGTCCATCAGTTGTACGAATTCCAAAAATTTTCTTATCCTTATCATATCCAGTTACATAACCAGCGATGGTATCGGAAAACTCAAATTTAATACTATTTTTCATCTCCCACCCCTTTCCTTTTTATCTCTATCTTTCTACAGACAAACCCTTTTTCTCTTTTTTGCTATATTTCACCCAAGATATTCTCTCAAAAGGCCTTCTACGCAATAAACAGTTTTATTCCTGATGTGTATATACGAAGAAATAAATTGGCAACACCGAAATCATCAAAGAATAGCTGGCAAGATTGATGGAAAGAACCTGCAAAAACAAAAACCAACCTTCTCGATAGATTTAATATTAAAACCATACCCCGAACTGTGAAGAACAAGATACCTCCACCCTTAAACGGTAAAATGTATTATAGCATCTTAAAGGGATCCTGCAAGAATTTTATTTATAAAAGAAGGAAGAATATAAAAGAGTAATTTCTAATATTTTAAAGTAATTTAGGCAATATTTATAGGGAAGAAATAATTGTTTGCTTAATAGAAACCTTCTTTACTGTACAGCAATCACCTTTTTAATCTCCTATCCACTCCCAATGTCCGCCACGTTCCACCTTGTATCTAATATAATGCCCTTCAACTATTATTTTTCCATAACGAGGGTCATATTCGGTATGTCGAGGTACATACTTCTTCTTCCATACATAATTGGGGACCCATACTCTTCTGTAATTCGGCCTGTAACAGCATACAGTGGTAGAATTAACTTTAGTGTGGTTCAATCCAAAAAGATTTCCTATCAAATCCATTCTCCCTGCAGTAATAAGTCTTAAACCCTCAATACCAGTTAATACCTTACCCGCCTTATCCCAATCACTGGCATAAACATTAAGAATACCCAAAAATATAAACATCCCTACAAAACAACCGACTAACCTTTTACTCATAATTCTCCCTTTTTTACACTAACCCACATCATATAACCGCTCTTAGTATTAGACGCAAGAATAACCTGAAAAGTTTACTTATAAAATATGGGAACATCGAAAAGATAGGAGGGGTATTAATATATAATCACAATCTATTTCTTAAATGCTTCTGTGCATCTTCTAGACGCTTCGAAAAGGAACTTCTTTTAAATTCTTTAAGCCACCCTTTCATAATTAGCCATCCGCCAAAACGTGTAAAAGCATTGCGCCACTGACGATACCATCTTCTCCAGCCTGCTTTAATATTATATAAAAAGAACACTAAACCAGGGAAAATAAATATATGGTAAGCCATCATAAAGAAATATTTTAACTGATAAAATTTTCCCATAATTTTGCGTATTGAATCCTGCAAGTCCTGGGCAGTCAAAGGAAAATCAGGCTCAAAAAGGGGAAAATTCCCATCGTAATACTCCCACCCTATATCTTTAAGGGGATAAATTCTATTTTGCTGTCGTAACCTCTCTCTTAATTCTGTCCCCGGCAAAGGAACAGGAAGCAAAACTTGAACTGTATCTATCTTAGCTTTCTTAATAAACTTTCTAAAACGCTTAACTCTTTCCTTGGCAGATAAATTTATTGTAGTTTCCCTTAATGGATACCCAAAAATAAACATACCATGGACTAAAAAACCGAAACGATTATATATCCTTGCCAATTCTATCATCTCTTGAGACCGTATTCTTTTCCTCATCGCCTCTAACTCTTCTTCAATGGGCGATTCAAATCCAATAGCCACTGTATTAATACCAGCTTTTCTCATAGCAGACAGCAACTCGCTATCTTTTGCCTTGTCCAGTCTTATCTGGACAGTCAAATCCAGCCTCCTTCTTAACCTCTCCTGGTAGTCTTTTAACATATTGCAAAACTGTATAGTCTCTTCTCTGTATTGGCCAAAAAGGTCATCAACAACAAAAAAATGTCTTGCGTCGTGAGTTTCTACAAGCAAACTTATGCTCTCAAGGAGACGTTGGGGAGAAGCTCGTCGAGGCTTCCCTTTAACAGTGCAGAACTCACAATCCATACCACATCCTCTTATCCTTCCTACAGGATACAACTTGATATTTGCATAACGAACCAGAGAGAAATTTGGCAAAGGATACTTATCAAAATCAGTAGGAGGATGCCTGGGTTTGGTTAAGAAAACTTTCCCTTTATCAAGATAAGCTATCCCTTTAACCATTTTTAAATCTATCTCGCCTCTTAGGGCATAAAGAAGCTCCTTTATAGTATCCTCAGCCTCACCAATAACAATATAGTCAATACCAGAGTTTAACCCTTCAAGAATATTTTCTCCTACAAAATGTTGACCTCCTGCGACCGTTATAACTCCTTTTTTCTGATAAAAACGTGCTATCTTATAAAGCCTAGGGATGGTACTTGTAAGGCCTCCATATAAGCCCACAACAGAAGCGGGTCTTATACTCTGTAACAGTTCGTGGTCAACCTCACCCGAGATATTCCGTGGGCCGTAACGGGAAAAATTATTCTCATCAATCACCTCGACATCCCATCCTTCTATTTCTTCTACCACACTTGCTATACAAACAGGACCTAAGGCTGTTGTTCTGCTCGCCACTGAAGAATATATATTGAAAGCTGGGTAGGCTGGAATTATAATTCTTAATCTGTGTCTTTTAGCGTAAGATAACATAAGAAAATTATGATTCTCTCTAAGAACCTTTCTTCTTTATTTTACACCAGACGTTTATTAATACCAGTATAATAAGAACTATTGCTGAAACAAACTTAATTAACGGGGGTAGAAATTCTGCGGTTCTTCCTAATGTTGTTCTTACATCAATACCAAAACCACTATATGAATAATTAAGAAAAATTCCTAACCCAATAGCGCAAAAAGAAAGAGAAAAAAGATATATAAACAATGATTTTCTGCCTAATAGTTTTCCTACTGTGATTATACTGGCAACATTTGTCGCTGGCCCAGCTAAAAGAAACACAAGCGCTACGCCTGGACTCATTCCTTTCGCAATTAAAGCAGCAGCAATAGGAGTTGACCCCGTAGCACATATATAAAGGGGAATTCCTACAACAAGCATAATAAGCATCGCTCTTAGCCCACTTCCAAGATATCCCTCTATTATCTTAGAAGGTACAATATAAGAAATGAATCCTGCAATAACAATACCTATAATAAGCCACCCAGAAATATCCCCCAACAAATCTACAAAAGCATAACGCATACTATAATTAAATTTTTCTTTAATAGTATGGGCATGCAAAGACTTTTTATCGTCGCAAAAATTACATTTAGGAACACTCAAATAAGATTCGCCTTTCTCCTTCGTGCCAAACATATTGTCAAGTATACCTGCAAACATTGCCGTAATAAAAGCCGCCAGGGGTCTAAATACTGTCATGATGGGGTCTAGGAGAACATAAGAAATAGCAATGGAATCAACCCCTGTCTCAGGGGTTGATATTAAGAAGGAAAGAGTCGCTCCAGAAGATGCTCCGCTTCTTCTCAATGATACCGCGGTAGGCAAAACAGAGCAAGAACATAATGGCAAAGGGATACCTGCTATAGCAGCTAAGAGAACCGATTTTATGCTTCTTTTTCCAAAATATCTAGTAATTCTACTGCTATCTACAAACATATATATTAACCCTGCAATGAATACCCCAAAAATAATATAAAAAGATGCTTCCGTAAATATCTCCCATATTTCTTTTAACAATCCTATTGCAATCTCCATAATATATCTCCACAACAATCGCGTTGTCTACTTTATCCTCATTATTTAATAGTTTAACTCATTTTTCTCAATATGGGAAGGATGATTAAAGGTAGGCTACTTTACAAATCTGCCGTCATCGCGCTTATAAGAAAGTTTATTAATTGCTTTCTTAAGCCATCCAATTCTTACATCTCTGAAGGCATCAAAACCAGGAACATAGGGTTTTATATCTAAAAGAGGGGTGCCATCAATAACATCGATATTTTCAACATGCAAAACATTTCTCTTAATATTTATCAGCTTAACTACAGAAATTCCTATAGAATTGGGACGACGCGGTGCACGGGTAGCAAAAACTCCATGCATCTTTTCATCCATATATGGTTTAACGAGAAGTGAATACCCACAAGATAAATGACAATGGTAAATAAGAATAATGTGGGAGAAGCCCTTTAAATCTTTCAATCCCTCTGCATATTTCTTATAAATCAACACACGGCCTTTTATGCCTTTTGCAGCCTTAGGTTGAATAGGGGTCCCTTTTGGTTTCTTGAAAGGAGAATGAATTATCCCTATTGGATAAAAACTAATCATTTTTTGTTTCATAGCTACACCCTGTAATAGATAAAAATGCTTATTCTTCCAAAACAATATTCTCTCTTAAGGCGTTTACCTCTTCTTCCGTCTTAAGAATAAGATAAATTATTCTATTGCTTAAAAATTGCAACTTTTCCATCTCAGCCTCAGCAGAAGCTTTATTACCACTGTTTTTTAGTTGAATAACCCTGCGCACCACACCATGAAGGTTACGATGAACTTCCTCTAACTCTTTCATATACGAAATGCTGCTGTATTTATTAAATCCATAAGAATAAATCCACCTACCAAGACAACAATTACGATAAGAAACTATTTTATCTTCGCTAATACATTCACCGCCATCCAGAAAACACCTTAGGCGTACGTTCCAGATTATATGGTTAGTAATCTCTTCTTTGAAATTAATTTCTTCCATTTTAAATCTCTTTGGAAAAAATAATTAAGCGCCATCCACCAATACATCTGGGACAACTTCAACCTTCGACTTAATAGAGTTTGAGATAAGACAGTTCTTTTCTGAAAGCTCAATGAGTTTCTTTACTTTGATAGCATCTTCACTATTTTTCACTCTAATGGTAGGAGATACTTTTACATAGGAAAACATAAATTCATTCCCCACTCTCTCTAAAGTGCCTTCGGCAGTGCTAGTATAACTTGTAAAAATAAGTTTTTCTCTATCCGCATAATACAAAAATGTAGTCATAATACAAATATTTACTGCGGCTACAAACAAATCCTCAGGAGTCCATACTCCTTCATGCCCCCTAAACTCTGCAGGAGTTGCTACCTCTATATCAGGCTTACCAAAAGATGACAACACCCCTTTACGTGCCTCTTTCCACTCTAAGTGTACGCGGTATAAGAATGTTTTTGATTTACCTTTCATATAACATCCTTTTTTATAAATTAAGTATTACTGATTATGGATAAAACTTACCCAAAGCACGTCGGACAGGTTCCTGTTGAACAACTAGGGCCTGAGGAATTAAACTTACTGCCCGATGAATCACCCACACTAAATGTCCCCATTAGCTTTTCAATCTTCTTACTTTTGCATTTGGGACATTCTAATTTTACCTTCTCTGCATTAACTCCTATAAGCAAATCAAACCTGTTACCGCACTTTTTGCATAAATAAGTATAAATTGGCATATTGCATCACCCCTCTGTAAAAAATGACCTAACAACCCTTATGGTTTGATACCCCTTATGTCTTTAGTATTTTCAAACATACTGTTTAATTACCCTCTCTATTTCCTCTTTTGGCACAGCACCGATAATTTTATCAACAGGCTGTCCTCCTTTAAAAATCATAAGTGTTGGTATGCTCATAATCCCATAGGCCGATGCCGTCTGAGGAGCTTCATCCACATTTAGTTTACACACCTTTAATTTTCCTTCGTATTCTTTGGCAATTGCCTCAACCTGTGGCGCTACCATATGGCAAGGCATGCACCACTGTGCCCAGAAATCCACCAGAACTGGTAACTCCGAATTCAAAACCTCTGTCTTGAAACTATCATCTTTAACCTGTAGCAGCATAATAAACACCTCCTTCTAAAGTTAACACTATACTACAATTTTCCTGCTTTGTGTAGAATCTGCTCTGCTGCCATGACCACATGCATTCGTGAAGGAACATCCACTTGAGGAGGATGCCCAGCGTACTGAAGCAGTGCTAAATCCCAAGCTGTATTTCGGTTTAGAATAGCCAAAGAAAGCATATTTATAATATAGGCGACACATTCGCCGGAGACCACCTCTGCACCAATTAACGTTAAGTTGTCCTTTTGGACAACAAGACGTGTCTTAAGTGGTTCTGCCCCAGGAAATGCTTCCTCTCTTGTTGATACATCCGAATCCGCCCATAAAATATCCATGCCCTCTTCCTCAGCTCTGGCTTTGGTACGCCCCACCGAACCAAAACTTAAATCAAACACACGGGTAATAGCCGGGCTAACAACACCTTCTAGTTTACGCTCTCCTCCTGTGATATTTACCGCTGCTGTCTTTGCCTGAACCGCTGCGGTAGTGGCAAGAAAAGAAGCTGTGGGTTTACCTGTAAATAAATCTTTACTCTCTACGCAATCGCCTACAGCGTAGATATTCTTTATATTTGTCCGCATATACTCATCTGTTTTTATCCCATAATACCCCAGCTCGATACCCGCCTGCTGCGCTAATTCCACATTTGCTTTTACACCTACACTGAAAACTACAATGTCTGAAGGGATTTGTGTACTATCAGTAAGAATAACTTCCTCCACCTTTTCTTTACCTGAAAGTGCCTTTGCTCTTTTCCCCAGAAAAAGATTTATACCTCTTTTTTCCAATTCAACATTGGCTAACATAGCTATATCTTTACTTAAGTTGTTTGCCAGACAACAATTTTCTTTCTCTACGACATTCACCTTTAAGCCACGATTATGAAAAGCAACGGCCAGCTCTAATCCGATAAAACCGGCACCAATAACTGTTGCCTCTCTGGCGTTATCTAAAGCATCCATGATAGCAGCTATATCAGGATGGTCCTTCATTGTAAAAACATTCTTTAAGCCTGCGCCTTCTAAAGAAGGTCTAACCGGAGAAGACCCTACTGCAAGGATAAGATAGTCATAAATAAATTCTTCTTTCTTATCGGATATCAATTTATTATTATGAGGTAAAATTTTCTCAATGTGAGCGACAAAAAGCTCAATACCGGCGGATTTAAGCAATTTCTCATCATTCTTTTTGTAATCATCCATTTTTATTGTCCCATCTATAGCATAAGGCAAAGC
Source organism: uncultured Planctomycetia bacterium (assembly GCA_964455875.1). Taxonomy (GTDB): domain Bacteria; phylum Omnitrophota; class Gorgyraeia; order Duberdicusellales; family 4484-171; genus CAZWON01. Next base: position 7,375 of record CAYVYZ010000017.1, read on the forward strand.
ACAAGGTATAACGCTTCTTTTCTGATCCCGTACAAGTGCCACTTTCCATTGAGGCTTTCTCTTTTTTGCAAATCGTGCAGCAATAATTCCTGCCGGACCGCCACCAAGCACAATCAAATTATACTGACTTCTCACAACGCTCCTTCCTTTACTGTCTCAGACAGAGTATCAGAAAAATATACATCTTTTCTCTCTTTAAGAATACTTTTTATTTTTCTTAGCATTTTCTCTTCCGTACGGGCAACATCTTTCATTACTTCTCCAATGACACCAAAATACATCTTGCTCATTAATGCAATATTCATCTTAGCAATATAAACTTTTCCTTCTGTGGTTTCATACACCGCCCAAGTACAAGGCATGATTGCGCCAAGAGAGGGGTCAACCTGCAACACCCTGTTTGCATGATGTGGCTTACATACAAAATGCATTACCATATTCTTAATGTTCCTATAAAAAAGTCCCTTAGAAAGTTGTGACTTGTAAAACTGCCAATCAGGTATAGGAAAAGTCCACCCCGGAAAACTGGGAACAACTTCTCTTAATGCACTTTCAACTGCATTAAAACTTCCTTCCATCCTATACTGAACAATCATCTTCTTCTTAAAAAGATACACCGCAATAATCAGGCCTGCGGCAAATACACAGATAATAACCACCCAGAACATATCAACCTCCTATATTATTCTCCTTAGACAACCCAAAATCTTATATATGCTCTTTCGGTCAACAAGATAATAACAACGTCTGTTCCCTATCTGAAAATAATCCACAATTCCACACTTTCGCAGGACATTAAGGTGTTGGGAAATATTCGGTTGGCTCTTAAGTAAAGCCTGTTCAAACTCATAGACACATTCTTTTCTATCCAGAAGCATTGTCATAATCTCTATCCTTGTCGGATGCGCCATCGCTCTAAGTAAATCAGCCCCTTTTCTGTAAAGAATATTACTTTCCATAGTCGCAATCTAATATTCGCATATTCGAATATGTTTATATCACAATAAGGCAGTTTTGTCAAGGATATTTTTAAACATCTTTTTAAAATCAATAAAGGTAAACTTTGAGCTTATCCCAGAGGGACTTAATTTTTCTGGTAACCTCAGTATTAGTATATTCTACAACAGAAAGACCCTTAAATTGCGCATCGGTTACCTCTTTAGCATAGGGAAGAAAACCTAAGAATTCTACTTTCTCTTTAAGAACAATATTCTTTATTTTTTCTGCCATCTCGCGGTTTAAATCGTACTTATTCACCACAACCCCAGAGGTAATTTTGAAATGATGGGTAAGTTTAAGAACACGCTGCATATCATGTATCCCAGAAACCGTAGGTTCAGTAACTACAAGAGCATAATCCGCCCCCGTTAAAGACGAAATAACCGGACAGCCTGTTCCTGGAGCTCCGTCAATAATGACCTTTCCTAAACCATTTTTATTAGCAAGATAACAGGCATTATTCCGTACAAGAGTAACCAATTTACCTGAATTCTCCTCTGCTACACCCAATCTTGCATGGCTCATGGGGCCAAAACGGGTCTGTGAGATAAACCATTCGCCATTTATAGCGTCTTCTGTTTTTATCGCTGCTTGGGGACATACCAATACACATGCCCCACATCCTTCACAGGCAACAGGGTCAATAAAAAACTTTTTTTTCTCTCCAGATATGTCTTCATATATAGCAGAAAAACGGCATACTTCTTTACAACGCCCACATCCTGTACACTTTTCCTGGTCAATCTCTACACTTACGCTACCGCTAAAATACCCATGTTCTTTAATCTCTGGAGCCAACACTAGATGGAGATCGCTAGCGTCAACATCACAGTCAGCCACCACAATATTAGCCGCCAAAGCAGCAAAAGAAGCCACAAGAGAGGTCTTGCCTGTTCCCCCTTTCCCACTAATAACTACAAGTTCTTTTGGCTTCTTCCCATAGGGAACTTTTGGTGAGAAAGAAAGATTAAATACTTCCCTGTCTTTAAAGGCACATTGTGACCTTTTAACTTTTCTCTTCTTCCTGGCAAGCTCAACTGCCCTTTGAGAAAGCTTTTTAAATAACTCTCTATAGACAGAAAGTTTTTTTACAACGATTTCTCCTTCTGAATAGATTTCTGCAATCTTACGGTCATCAGGAATCTCGGCAATAATCTCTAACCCTTCCTTATGGCAGTAATCTTTTAATACATTATCCTTATAATCTGCCCGATTGACTACAACCACCGGTTCCTGTCCTATACTACGAGCCATACTAACTGCAAGCTTTAAATCATTTACACCGAAAGGTGTAGGATCAGTAACAAGTATACATAAGTCCACGTCTTTTACTGTCTCTACAACCGGACAGGCAACGCCAGGAGGAGAATCTAAAATATTTATTCCTTCGCCTATTTGTTCTTTCACCTTCCTCACAAGACGAGGAGACATCCCTCCTTCGGCAGTTTTTAATAGAGAGTCGCAAAAATATATCCTGCCCGCTTTGCCACATCTTAAAATTCCAATATTTCGCTCTTCTTCTACAATAGCACCTGTGGGACAAACAAGTTTGCAAGCACCGCAGGCATGACATAATTCTTTGAAAAAGAGAACTTTCTTTTCTGAAAGATTATGTTCTGCCGCTGCGCGCCGATTCACCACAGCAATAGCATTATAATGACAAACTTCCGCACATTTTCCACAACCAATACACTTTTTTTCATCCGCAAAGGAAGGAGAAACAACCTTAATTTCCTCTTTCTTATCAAAGACTGGTTTTAGAAAAAGGTGCCCATTAGGGGCCTCTACATCACAATCGAGGTATTGTAAAGAATAACCTTTCTCTGCCAGAACAACTGTCAGGTTTGTAGCAACAAAAGTCTTACCCGTTCCTCCTTTTCCACTAGATACTGCTATCTTTAAGATTTCCTTCATATTAACTCTGGGTCAGTTTGAAATCAAATAAAAAGAGATTGGAGCGAGGGGACGTGTTCCACCAGCTAAACTTTTCCTAATAACAGAAGAAAAATTAAATTCCTTCATCCTTCTTGCCCCAATACCCGCAAGAATACTTACCCCTGTAGGAGTTGTTGCCTCGAATAAACTATTTGATGTTCTCCACACGAAAGAATACTTATTAAGGATGTAACTTACTGCGGGTGCAGGAACATCAAACTCTCCGTGAGAAAATGAAACTTTTCCTCCCCCTACATTAATATAATCCAGATAAAAAATTTCCTCCACACCTAAACTCTCAAGACCAACAACAAGACCTACAACATCAACAAGAATATCTTTAGCTTCGTGTAAAACAGCTTTTCCTTTAGAACCCTGCTTGTGAATCATCATCCTAAGACGGGGGTGATTACTGTGAACGTATCTTTCTGCTTCACAAAGCACACTCAATACTTTTCCCGCAATTGCAGTATAGAGAGATTTAAGTTCTAATGTTTTAAGCACATCCTCTAACATTTTTTTTATCTCGTCCTCACCTAAGTGAGAATAATCTGACTTTATCTTTATAAAGACTCTGTTTATACCATCTTCTACAATCGACTCAATCGTTACCTCACCCAACATTTCGGATGCTTTTCTTATTGAAGAAAGTATTAGCCTTTTATCTGCGCCAAGACCAATCAGCCCGGCAATTACAATATCACCAGCAATCCCTGCTCTTGTATCAACAATCAGCTTCATTTTCTGCCTATAAAATCCGTGCTTTCTGTGATTATTCTATTGAGCTTTAATGCGAATTTGGTTTTAAGAAGGTAAGAGGGATTACCTAAAGCTTCCTCAAGGTAATCATCAAATCTTATCCTTCCGAGAAACTTAACTCCTTCCTCTGTGATTTCAGATTCTTTAACTTCAAAATCAGGTCTGCTCATATTCTCAATTACGCCCACACACGAAACGCTTTCTTCTTTAAGAAGTCTTATGGTTTTTTTAACTGTCTTTAGCACAATTTGTGAAGCGTTTGTTAAAATAAGAAATTCAACTCGAGGAATAAAACGGATGGTATCAAGAATAACGTCTTTTGTGCCCGGAGGCATATCCAAAACAAGAAAATCCAATGAACCCCACTGGGTTATAGCAAACATTTCAATAAAAGCGGACGAAATATCCTTTTCTCTAAAAGGTGCAGGGTTATCCTTAGAATAGTAATTTATCGACATAAATTTTATTCCTTCAACTTCAGGAGGTATAACTCCTTTTTCTTCCTGGGGATAAACTTCTTTTGCACCAAGAATCATATGAGCACAAGGGCCACAGAAATCTGCATCAAAAAGCCCTATTTTCTTATCTTTTTCCTTGAGGATTAAAGAGAGGGTTGCTGCAACAACACTTTTGCCAATACCTCCTTTGCCACCTGACACAGCTACTACTCTCTTTACGTTTTCAAGGCGCTTCTTGATTATATTTACCCGTGGGTCCATTTATTCTCCCTCGATATAATCTATACTTACACCCCTACCACTTGCTACTTCATAGTCAAAACTTTTACAGGAAGGACACCGCACATAGATATGAACAACTTCTGGTACGAAATGTATATCTTCTTGGTTCTCCTCTTTAACACCTAATGAATCTGTAAATTCCCAAACGTGACCGCACCGTCGGCATTTAAAAATAGCTTCCTCCTCCTCTATCCTTATATTCACTCCTTCAAAAACGGCTCCATAAGATGCAGTTATATTTTTTAAAGCAGATCGGAAAATATCCTCTTCTATCTTCTGTAATACTCCCAATTTAACTTTTATTTCACTTACGCGGTTAAAATTCTCTTTTTTGCTTACCTTCAATACCGTCTCAACCACTGACTCTGCTAGTGCCCACTCATGCATATTTTTCTCCCTAATAATATTTCAAGATAAAATTTCTTTCAGAACTTTAAAGTCTGAGAGAAGGATACTTTTAAGATTCGCATTATAAGTAGCAGCTGCTGGATGATAAAAGGGAATTATTTTTAATGAGCCAAAGATGGAGTTATACAAAAATACCTTACCATGAATTCTCGTTATGCCAGACACTTCTTTTTTAAATCCATATTTACCCATTATATACTGTGTTGCAAAATTACCCAAACAACAAATTAGTTGTGGTTTAATGATAGATATCTGCCGCTGTAGATAGGGAGTGCAACTTTTTATTTCCTCCTCTTGGGGGTTACGATTTTGAGGTGGTCGGCACTTTAATATATTTGTAATATAAACATCTTCTCTTCTTATGCTGGCACTCATAAGAAGTTCATCTAGAATTTTACCCGCTGCTCCACAAAAAGGAACACCCGTCCTGTCTTCATTAGCACCAGGAGCTTCTCCTACAAACATTATTCTTGCCTCTGGATTTCCTGCCCCAACTACAGGAGTATGGCGGTCTTTATACAACTTACATTTTTTGCAACTTACCACCTCCTTTTTAATCTTTTCTAAACTATCCATTACAATCCTAAATCGTCACTAATTTCCTGCATTGCTAAAAGACAAATCTCTATAAACTCTTTCAATTCTAACCCCAACTCACTACAGCGCATAATCTGCTGGCGGTTAGCACCTTTAGCAAACCTTTTTTCTTTAAACCGGTTAAGGACAAACCCAACATCTAAAGACTTTAATTTTCTATCGGGGTGCATAAGAGCTGCGGCAACGATAAGACCAGTTAAAGGGTCAACGGCATACAATGCTTTTGCCATAAAAGAATCTCTTTGTATATGTCCGGGGTGCGCTTTTATAGCATCTAATACCTCTTGCGATACTCTGTAATTTTCCAAAACTCTCGCAGCAACAAACCCGTGCTGAGAGAAATCATCCTTTGTCTCCTCATAATCTAAATCATGCAAAAGCCCCGCCAGTGCCCACGTTCTACTATCTTCGCCAAACATCTCTGCCAATCTTTCCATACACACTTCAACAGCAAGGCTGTGTTTAACTAAATTTTTATTCTTTAATCTCTCTTCAATCAGTTTAAGTGCCTCTTCTCGATTCATTACTCCCAAAATATTTCAATAAACTCTGGCTCCAAATATCACAGTGCCTAGCCTAATCATATTAGCGCCTTCTTTAATGGCTATCTGGTAAGAATCAGACATCCCCATCGATAGATATTTCATTACAACCCCAGGAATGTTTGAATTCTTAATGTACTCAAAAATTTCCTTTGCTTTTTTAAAATAGGGAAGAAGCTCGTAAGGGTCTCTAACGACTGGGCCCATAGTCATTAATCCCTCTAATCGAAGATACCTAAGACGTGATATCTTACGCGCTAACTCCTCTACTATCTTATAATCCGGCTCAATACCTGATTTATTTTTTTCAGTAGCTATATTGATTTCGATAAAAACCGAGACCACTTTAGCTATCTTTTCTGCTCTCTTATTTATAGCCTCGGCAATTTCATAGGAGTCAATGGTCTGGATAACATCAAAAATCTGTAGTGCCTTGTTAATTTTGTTCTTCTGCAGATGTCCTATAAAATGCCACTTCACTTTTTGCGCCAATGGGCCCAGCTGTTCATAAACACGCTGGGCCTCCTGAACATAGTTTTCTCCAATGATCTGTGCACCTGCAAGAATTGCTTCTTTTATCTCGTCGGCACTGCGCGTTTTTGCCGCCAGAACTATTTCAACATAATCAGGAATCTCTTTTCTTATTCTAAGATAATTCTCTTTAATCCCCATCAGTTTCTAGTATTATAATCCGAGGCAATATAACACAACTGACACTGCTAATCCAATCGCAAAATTAAACAATTTAATTAAGAGGGAATCTTTTACCGTATAGGAAAGAAGAGGCAACATTCCGTGCCCATCCTGAACAATACAACTACATAAGAGCACGGAAAAAGGAATAATACCTTTGGCAAACATCATTACAAAAATAAGATGAGGCCCTGACTCAGGAATAATTGCTACAAACGCTGCAATCAGAAGAACCCAGAACATATGGGTTTTTACGAACACCTCAAGATTAAAAAATTTCAAGCCCAAATCCACAACCAGAAGAGCGCCAAAACTCCATAAAAAAACACGCCATAGGTGTCTCTTTGCTATATGTCTCCAGATATGTTCCTCCAAATAGTGCTCAGGCACGGTAAGAACAATAAAAGAAGCTATAAAAAGCAGTATCACAAATGTAATCCTTTCCCATCCCCATTCCTGTGGCCCTGCTACTCCTGTAATAAATCCATACAACGACCCTAAAAGAAGAACCAGTAATAAGAACCTCGAGAGGGAAAGCTTTCTTAAATGTTCTGCAACATCTTTCCATCCCAAACAACGGCAGGTGTCCTCTGAGTGTATGAAAGAAGCATCGCAATGCTGGCATGTCTTAATCCCCAATAAAGAGACAAGCTTGTCTGCAAGATAGGCTGAGATTATTCCAAGAAGAAAAAGAATAAGAAACAAAAATAATGCTTTCCCAGGAAACACTGCAAGCATCACAAATGCCTCATCGCCGCTTGTAGCAATCATTCCGCCAGTAATTGCGCCAAAAGTAATAAGTCCGCGAATATAGAAAGATACATTCAGAAAAGAACCAAGACACCCCGGTGTTACCCCAAGAAATGATGCTGTTACATACTGACGTACTCTACCCCCTTTTATAATCTGGCTCATTCTGCCACGGGTTAAAACATTCACATAATCTACAAGCAACATCATCACAAAAACAAAAACTGTTATCATCAGGCCATGTTTTAAGTTATCAAATACAACTTCCATATTTTCCTCCGCAATTAAACATCAAGTTCCATTCCTACCTTAATAAAAATAAAGCTATCGCCGTAGGTATCTTTAAATATTTGCTGAGCTTCATATCCTGTACAATGAGTAGGCCCTACCTTCTCTACTCCTAACTCTTTTAGCCTCTCCACAATAACCTTCGTTTCCCTCTTATCCTTGTCCATAAGATGAAATCCCCCGAAAACAAAATGCAACCTATCATGAGGGAATTCCTCCTTTACTGCCTCCAATATCTTATCAATCCCGGGATGAGAACATCCTGTCATTACTGTAAGCCCGCTTTTTGTTTTTAATACTAATGCTTGCTCAGCAATATATGCACCCTTGTAACTACCCTGTATCTGTCCGGTAACAAAAATATCTTTATCCACACAAAAGAATCCTTTATTCTCCACTATATCCGCCCCCAAATCTTTTATCTTCTCTTTAAACTCCGTGCTAAAATCAGGACATACATAAACTCTCACCCTCCGCTTTTTTTCCAATAAATCCCACAAACCGCCCGTATGGTCCCAATGCTGGTGGGAAACAATAACACTTCTAATTTTACTTATCTCAACGCCAAGCCTTTCCATATTATCAAGAAGCCAACTTCCCTTCTCCCCTGTATCAAAGAGAATTTCGCCATTAACAAGAAATGAAACCCCCCAGCCAGTATGAAATCTTTTATCTCGTGTTTCTTTATCAAAAAGGACCTTTACCTGCATTGTAAAATCCTCCTTTATGCAGTAACCATCTAACTCTATTAACGGCCATTGCGGCAAAAAAAAGGTGTGACTTACAACGGCAATCTGACGAACCAAAACGTTCAACAAAGTCAAAATGCTCTTTAAGAAGAGAGGCGACAGAACACTCTTTTTTACCTTGCGCTACCCACACTTCCTTTATGACAGTATAAGGGGATTTTAACAAATAATCAACGTGCCAGAATAAATTTTTATCTTTCAAGATATGCCGATTAAGCCGGGATTTTATCCCCCTTTTTGCTGAACCAACATATAGATAATATCCCTTAAAAAACTTTATTTTTCCCAATTTTCCTACTACAACTTTTATATTTCTTCTTACTTTCAAAAAAAGAACATAGCTTTTTGCTAAATGAAGACGACTCTTATTCATTTCTAAAGAATTACTCTCAGCGCACAGGCGAATATACTCCTAGATAACTTAATGTTATCACTTTTTACGAAAATTTAATATTTCTCCCTCATTGTAGTAATCGTCGTGCAAAAGAGTTTTTTTAAATCTATCTAATAAATAAAAACCTGCGGATAAAACCTCCTCGATTACCTCTTCCCTGCTTACATCTGCCAGCTCCATCAAAGGAAAGTCATCCTGGCAATGTTTAGGATACAAAGAAAAAATACCATCTTTCTTTAAAATCCTATATGCCTCATCATAGATTAAAGTTCTGTCTTTTAAATAATGAATAACATCATAACACAGAATAACATCTATGCAATTATTACCCAAAGGTACTTTCGTATCAGCCTCTATTATCTCTATGTTATTTATACCCATGCTGCTAGCAGTATTTCTTAATTTTTCTAAATCATTTCCATCTTTATCAAAAGCATAGACTTTTCCATTTTCTCCTGCCAGTTTTGCTGCAGGAATAGTATAGTGGCCGCGCCCAGCGCCAAAATCAACAACTTTCTGCCCCTCTTTAATACCTATAGCCATTAAAAATACTTCCCCATCCTTCTCTATCCACCTTTTAACATCCGAAGAAGAAAGAATACTTCCCTTAAAACTCATCCTACCTCTGGCAACTCCCCGTATCTGAGCAAGGAGGCTTATCACACCTTTCTTCTCTGCCGCAACAGGTACGAAAGCTGGTATTGCCCTTTTTATAATCTGTCTCATAGAATCCGCCGCCTTTAAAAATTATTCCTGCGCCCGCTCCAATAATCCGCCTTAAACGCCCTCCGCATTCTGGGCACCTCTTAAGTGGTTCTTCACTCATACTTTGAAACTTCTCAAGCTTATTTCCACAAGACTCACACACATACTCATATGTCGGCATATCAACATCTCCTTTTTAAGAGCACTTACACTAAAGTAACTTATTATCAACTGTTCCATCCGGCATCATATTGTCCGGATGGTAAATACCCTCTTCTTCCATTTTATATCGCACGCAACTTAGATAGTCACCCTTGCAATATCTTTCAACCCACTTTTTGTCTATCATCGCCCGCTCATGAAACCACTTAATTGGACATACATTATACCACTTACAAACATCTCTACGGCTCATTATCTTATAAATTAAAACGTAATAACCTTATCTACCTCCTTTACCCATTCAGCCAACTCACCCATTTTGGCTTCTTTTGCCCCCTCAAAATAAGGATATCCTTTATAAACACCGCACCGTACCTTACAGGTTCCACAAACCTTAACCGGCACTCCTTTTCCTATCAAATTTCTTAACATATCCCCCAGATTAAAATACCCTTCCGGTGGTTTAGCCACTTCACGAGCCAAGTCCACAGCATCATTCATCAAGAAGAGTCTGACTTCCATACCTATCTCTATTAACTTGTCAGCAAGACGTAAGGCGTTCCAGGTAATATCTGTCCCATCATAAGGATTGTGGTTTAAAACAATTAAAGACTTCACTATAATATCCTCCCTTCCACGGAAAAACAATACAACAACTTATGCCCGGACCATACTTGTCCCACATTTGGGACAACTTACAGAATAACACGGCACACCTCTCTGATGAGATACTTTAGCACCGCAACTTGGACATACACAGTAACCGGAAGGTCCTGCACCGGGCCGATTTCCTCCCATTCGTCCTCTACCACCGCCAGCGCCCATACCTCTCCCTGTACCGGCGCCACCTCCAAATGGTCCCGTTCCATCTCCTCTAGGCATCTTGCACCTCCTTGGTTATAAAAACACTATACCGACCCACCAGGTCACAATAAAAGGTCACCAGGTCACAAAGTCACAAGGTCACACGTAGACAGTCGATAGTCAAGAGTCAATAGTCGATAGTCTATAGTTAATTGCGGTTCTCGTTACGCGTTACCCGTTACTCATTACTATCCCCTACACCCTCCACCCTAACACCAAAGTCACCGGGTCAGCCGTCACACGACACACGTACCAATCGCTATCATATTATGATTACGCTCCTTCGCACGGGTGACTTTGTGTCGTGGTGACATTGTGACTTTAACTATTCGCTATCCGCTATCCGCTATTTACTACACCCTCCACCCTACACCCTAAATTATGAGCTAACAACTATGAACTATTTTCGTTACTCATCCCTGATTTGTGCTCAACTGTAGGAGCTGACGTTGATTTGAACCCACCTTCCTTATATCTCTCAACTGCCTCTCTAACTACTCCTTCTACCCCTGTAACTATCTCAATACCTGCTGCTTGCAAGGTTTGAAAAGCATTGGGACCAACATTGCCTGTTAATACCGCCTGAACTCCTCTGTCCGCTATAAGTTGAGCAGACTGAACTCCTACTCCCCCCATCCCAGAAATATTAGGATTCTTAAGTGCCTCAAAGCTCATACTCTCAGTATCTACAATAATAAAGTACTGACAGCGACCGAAACGAGAGTCAACATCAGAATCCAAGTTATCTCCTTGAGAAGTTACACAGATTAGTTTCTTTGCTTCTTCCTTCTTACCATTTCCCATAACTTGCTCCTTATTTTATCTATTCGTGATGGTGGTCACATTCACCTCTACCTACACCGTACCCTTTTGTCTTCCCATGCTCACATAAACTCTCTTTCCCTTTCAATGTCCCTTTCAGAATTTCTTCGATAACATTATCAACTTTTCCTTCAACTCCCACAATAGTCTGAACACCAAAATCTTCAAAAAAACTTTTTGCCCTGGTTCCCATACCACCGCAGATTATATACTCAACACCTCTGTCATGGAGAAACTGAGGGATAACTCCTGGTGCATGACCAGGATTCTTAACCACCTCTTTACGAACAACCTCATTTTCTTTTATGTCCACAATAGTAAACTCAGGACAACGCCCAAAATGAGCTGATACATATCCTGTATCCGTAGATATTGCAACTCTCAAAATTACCTCCTCTTTTTATCATGTAAGATTAAAACAGGCAAGGATAGTGAACTATCCTTGCCCACAAACTTACTCATGGTCTTCCTTGTTGCCAGCTGACTCGAGGTCTTTCAAGCGCTGGCTTACAGCATCCAGCTCCTCCTTTAAATACTTTGCCTGTTCTTTCAAGATATTCATTTCCTCATCACGAGATACCCCAGCATAAGGATGTACTGCCGGAACATAAGGAGGAAACCACCCTCTGGCTCTTGCCCATCCAGGAAGACCAGTGGCATAGTACCAGTGACGCCATCCACGTCCGCCGCCTCTGCCAAACCAGCCACGGCCTCTTCCCCAGAATCCGCGTCCTCCAACAGGATTCATATATCCAGGGACAGAGTAACCGGCACAGTAACCGGCGGCGCGACCCGTCATCGGACCTTGACCCATTGGACCTGTTCCATCACCCCAAGGCATAACAATCACCTCCTTTTATCTTATTCTACTAACCTTACTTCTTCCTGCATCTTTCACATAACCCATAAAACTGAATAATGTGACTGTGGATGTCAAAATTATACTTCTTTGCTAACTTTTTTTCTGCTGCCCCTATGAACGTTTTTTCTTCTTCTAAAGCATCAGAATAATCAATTATCCTCCCACACCCTTGACACACAAGATGATGATGATGCCGCTTAATACCAGAAGGCCCTTCAATAAGTTCATATCTTGCCCGGCCATCACCAAAATCAAACTTAAAAACTAACTTCATATTTACAAGAATTTCCAACGTCCTGTAAACAGTAGTTAGCCCTATTGAAGGATAAAGGTTGTGAACCCGAAGGTAAATGTCTTCGGCACTTAAGTGCGTGTTTGCTTTTGCTAAAACATCAAGAATAATATCCCGACCAGCAGTTATTCTAAACCCACACGCACGGAATTTACTGTGCCACCATCGCGGCCCTCTTCTTAGACCATACGGCATTATGTCCCTCCTTAATGAAAATGGTTTCCATTTCTAATATATACCAAAAACAACAATTTTGTCAAGATAAATTATACTCTTATTTTCAATAAAAACCGATCTTATAAAAAAGATTATTGGCGTGAATTTAATAAGAAAAGTTTAAGTCGCTAATTGCTTTAATCGAATCCCCCTCGAGACTGACGGACTTGAGAAAGTTTCTCCTCTTCTTTTGCTTTTTCTTCATGCTCACGGTCACCGGCTTCACCTTTGCAACGCTGAGAAAGCACACGAGCTGTCTCCTGGCGAGAGTAACATATCAGAATATCATAAGGCTTTATCTCTGTATCGCCTGTGGGAACACCGATATACTTTTCCTCTCCTTTTATACGCCGATAAATAGCCAGGACTAATACCCCTTCCTGTTCAAGTTTTAAGTCTCTCAGACTTCGGTTTGCCATCCAACTATTTTCCTTAACCATAATACGGGAAATAGTATAGCCTTTACTTAAACCAAGGATCTCCTCGTAATCATAAACATGCAAATTAGTCCATCTTTTTAATGCATGTGTAATTATCTTCTTCATTAGATGGTATATATACTCTGAACGCGAAAAAATCATTATCAGGATAAGCCCAACAAGAAGAATCCCTCCTCTTACAACAATCCCACGACCACTTTGCCCTACAAAAGTTAGAATAAAAGTGGCGATTGAAGAAGTTATTCCTGCGCCACCTAAAAGAATTAAAACCCGTATTATTCTCCTACGAACAGGATGGGCAATTACTATTTCTGATTCCTGCGTAGTAAAACCAACTCCAGAAAAAGCTGATTGTGCCTGGAAAGAAGCAACCTCGGGAGATAAACCGGTAAGCTCTAAAGCAATGGCACCAATCCTTACTACAATGATGGACATTACAATGATTGTAAGTAAACTAAATAGTGCAATCATATTAATAAACTTTTTTATTCAAATAAATGACAATTATCAAATTTTTGCGGTTTTTATTCTATCATCTACCTTAAGAGTGTCAAGGGAAGAGAAAGGAAGGAAAATATTCTGCCAGAAATAGCTAAAACCTACCAAAGGTTGGTTTTTCTTCTCTCAGATAAATAGAAGCAGGAACCTCAAGGCTATGGGTCTCTAAAAGTTCTTTATTTTTAAGTATATCAACAGTACTTCCTTCGGCAACTATTTCTCCATCATCAAGAAGGACAACCCTTGTGCATGTTTCTAATACTAAATCCAAGTCGTGAGTGGCGATTACCTTTGTGATAAAAATACCATTAAGAAACTCTATTAATTGGCGTCTATGATAGGGATCTAGATTACTTGAAGGCTCATCCAAAACAAGAATCTCCGGCCTCATTGATAAAACCGTAGCAATAGAAATTCTTTTTTTCTCACCAAAACTTAAATGGTGTGAGGAGCGGTTTTTAAAATTCAACATATCAACCTTACTAAGTGCCTCATCAACAAGCTTGTGCACTTCATCCTTAGAAAGTGACATATTAAGGGGGCCAAAAGCTACATCATCAAAAACTGTAGGCATAAAAAGCTGATTATCAGGGTCTTGAAAAACTAAACCCACCTTTTTTCTTATACGGGTAATATTTTCTCGGCTTATCTTCTCTCCAAAAATTTTAACATAACCTTCGCCCTGTAAAATGCCGTTTAAATGAAGCAACAAAGTAGATTTGCCTGCGCCGTTTGGCCCAATAATTCCAACAGACTCCTCTTTAAGAATATCTAAATCAATGTTATATAGAGCTTTTGTCCCATCGGGATAATAATAATTCAACCCTCTTATTTCTATAGCATTCTTTCTCGAGGTCATTTTGCCACAAATCTTATAAGAAAAAGTAACACTACCATAGCAACAAGAAAATAATAATCTACCGCCCTTAAAGAAAAATTATCCAGTGTTTTTATAGTACCGTTAAAACCCCGGGCATTCATCGCTAAATACACGTTCTCTGCTCTTTCATATGTCCTCAAAAATAAAACCCCTACCATATTGGCAAGAACTTTATTATGAAACCATCGTGATCCTCCTACGGAACGTGCTTTCTTTGCCTGTTGCATTCTCATCAACTCATCAGCCACTACAAAGATATACCGGTACATAAAAGACAGAATCATAATGAATATTAAGGGAGCCTTTATTCTCTCAAGAGCCTTTAACAAATTGGAAAGTTTTGTGGTAGAAACAAGCAAAATCATAGTCAAAACACAAAGAAAAGACTTGGCCGCTATATTCCAGAAAATTAACCATCTACTATTTAAGATACCAAGAGAATACCCTGCTGAATCTACCTTCTCTAAGAATGGTATAAAAATAGAAATAACAATAACAAAAGGAATCACTACTGCCGAACGCCTCAAAACAAACATTAAAGGCACACGAGAAAATAGAATTAATACAAAAGTAAGCATACCATATAAAGCCAATGAAAAAAACTTCTCTATAGGAGTAAACACTACAAAAAGTATAAATATACAAGAATAAATAAGTTTAACCCGCGCGTCCAGTCTATGAATGGGACTATCTATATTACTGTATTTGTCGATATAGGAATGCCTCACCTGTTTTTAAGTAACTTAATTAAAGCTGCAACCATATAGCCAAAAACAAAAACTATAACCGTTCCAAAAGCTCCTGCTAACGCAGTAGCTATCTTTTCATTACCTAAATTAGGCCATAGATAATCGGGAAAAGGAGCATGTATAATGGGTTTATCTATTTCTTTATTCATAAATCCTTTGCTCTCGGCAACCTTCTCCAAACCATCAGGCCAAGGTGAAGCAAAAGGAGAAACCATTATAGCAAGAAAAAGTGCTATTATCAAACCGTAAAGAATATCTACCTTCCTCATTTTATACCTCCTTATTCGTATATTAAGTCTGGTCTTACCTTCAAAATAAAACTTATTACCAAAGATGTAATCAATGCCTCTCCTATCCCGATAAGAATATGCACTACAACCATTGCAGGTAGCGCTATTCTTAAGGGAGAAGTCCCTGAAAAAGCAAGCTCTAAAGCACACGCACCAGAAGCAATTACCACTGAAAACCACGAAGCTATAGCAGCCCCCACAACAATACCTCCTTTGCCTTTTATAAACGACCTGATGAGTCTATAAATATAATACCCCATAAAAGCAGAGATAAAGGCCATATTAAAAATATTTGCTCCCAGTGCAGTAACTCCCCCATCTTGAAAAATAAAACACTGTGCTGTCAATACAACAGCAACAACAATTGCCCCTGCATATGGCCCTAACAAAATACTGGCTAAAACCCCTCCCAGAAGATGCCCCGAAGTGCCTCCTGCTACAGGAAAATTAAGCATCTGGGCAGCAAAAATAAAAGCTGCCATTACCCCCATAAGGGGAATCATCCTGTCCTTTAATATCCTTGCTGTTCTCTTTATGCAATACCCCAACCCACAAAAGGAAACAACCCAGCCAGGAACCCATGTGTTTACTGCCAAGAAACCATCTGGTATATGCATTTAGCCCTCCTTTTATAAATTAACCTGTATTCTTAAACCCCCAAGCACTATAGGCTTACCGCCCCTATTGGAATCTGCACCATAAGCATCCCATACTGTCTGGAAATCAAAAGATAAAGCAAGGTTATCATTCATTCTAAAATTATAATAAGCTTCCAAGTGTGTTTCCGACTTTGCCTTCAAGCCATTTGCATTCTTATAATCAGAAGAAGGAAAAACCTGACCAAAACCAAAACCAAAAATGTCGTTATCCCTATTCCATAAGGCACCATCCAGCTGAAAACCTACGCTGTAGGACTGTTCTAAAGAAAAATCCTCTCCATCCATATAAACTTTAGGATTCTGCCACCCGTAACGCAAAAATACCCCTAGAACTTCTGATAATTCTTGGTCAAGGTTTAACCCAAAACCATACCCCTTTTCCTTAGTTGCAGTGGTATTACTCCATTTAGTATGATTCTTATCATTCAACCACATATAAAATCTATAACTGCCATGTTTCTTGAAAAATATTGGCTTAAAACTAAGCTGAAGGGCAACAAACACATTATCAAAAACATCATCCCAATTAGAATCTGCATCTGCTGCCACCAAATCAATATCTATAATCCCCGTGGGGTTAAAACCTACCCTTATCCCCACAGAATTACTGTCAGGGAATTCTACAACAGGAGAATTTTTAAAAATACTACCTAAGAATTGAGCCGTCTCGTCATTGGCATATTCATTAGTGTCAATATAACAAGTAACATCTATCTTACCCATTGTTAAAGTTAATGGAACTCTTTTAAAACGATGCTCAAACCATACTTCAATCAAATCAAAGCTCTCATCACCGGTTGCATCAGCATTGACATTACTGAACAATTTAAGCTCGTCAGTAATACCATCCCCGTTGCCTGCTTCAAAATGCAGCAATACTTTACTATCCTCAAAGAAGTCTTTCTCTAATATCAAATCGAACGAGTATGATGCATCGGTTATACCCTCTCCACTATCAGATAAGGTATCTGAATTTGCCTTATGGGCTCCTTGAGTTATAAAAGTAACCCCTCCTTCTATATTTACCCCCTCTAAAATATTCACTATTTCGGTAAGTTTGCTTTGAATATCTACGTTACTCTCTGCTTTGCTATGCTGTTGAACCTTCTTTTCCAACTCTTTAACCCTTCTTTTTAAATCTTTGACTTCACCCTCAATATTTTTAGAAAATACAAGAAAATGGAAAAACAATAGAAAAAAACCTACAGCCATCTTACAAAACTTCTCCATAGACACCTACCTTTCATATAGCGGTATTTTTGGCTGTCCAATCAATACCACCCTCTATACACAATATAAGCTCTGCGGGCACAGTAGCTTACCTTAAATTAAACCTTTTCTTTTCTCTCTTTTCAATCTGAACAATACGAGAATCATGAATAGTAATTATTATCTCGCCATAACTAATATCTTTTATTCCGCGAATAATCTCCTTTTTTATGTTATTTCTTAGAATTTTATCTTTACGCATAAATATCCTGGTATCACCTATATTATAATCGTGCTACCTAAAAATCAAAAAAAATTAATCTATGCTGCTTGAGACAAGCTTGCCGTACTTTATCCCTTTTAAAGCAATTAACCTATCTGCGAGCTCTCTTAATAAATTCGCTTTCCCCTTTAAAGCAATCATCTCTAAACAATTATAATGATCAAGATGAATATGCTGTGTTGATAAGACAAGATTCTGATATCTATGCTGGATATCTATGGCTTTATTAACCAAATCTCTTTTGTGATGGTCATAAACCAGCACAATACAGGCAGCAACCACTCTGTTGCTTTCCCAATTCTGTTCTACGAGATTTTTTCTTATTAAAAAACGGATTGCCTGAGACCTGTTGGGAAACTTATGTTTTTTTATAAAGCTATCAAGGGTCTCTAATAAATCTTCCTCAATAGAAACACCAAACCTTTTTACCTTTCTCATAATAACACCTTTTGTAGAATTGTAACACCATAAGATAACTTGTCAAGAATATTCTTATGGAAATTTTCTCATTTTTTTCTGAGGAGGAAACTACTATGAATCAAATAGAAAATTATAAATCGAAGAAGATTTATTTTACAGCTTTGATTACAACAAACCCACCCTTACCAAACCCTTTCTGTGGCTTCTCAACCCCCTTCAATTCAGAAGGAAGACGGAATATAGTCTGATAATAAGATACCCTTTTAAAACCTATCTCCTTAAGCATCATTACCACTTCTTTTACGCTAAAAAAATTAGCATATTTATAGAATATGCTTTTTTTATTTAAATAGAATTTTCCTAAGAAGCTTTCTTTATCAACTATACCTATTATAATTCTTCCTCTATCTTTAAGAACTCTTTTTGCTTCTTTCAAAACTTCTTTAGGTCGTTTAACAAAACACAAGGAAATAATAATAGCCACATAGTCAAAAGTACCTTCTTTAAAGGGTAGCCTTTCACCTCTGCCTACTCTTACCTTCACTCCTCTTTTCTTTGCTATCTTTAAGGCATTTTTGGAAGGGTCAATGCCAAACTCAATCCCTAAACGAGAAGCAAACCTGCCTGTTCCCACCCCTACCTCTAAACCTTTGCCCTTTTTAGGTAAAACTTTTTTTATAGCTTCTAATTCTGAAAAGTAGGCAAATTTGTTCTTTTCATACCAGCTATCGTATTTCTTATAGTATATATCAAAAACATTCATAAATATCCCACCTAAAGGTCTAATTGTCCCCACCAGCCATCATAAAATCTCTTTAAATGCTCATAGAATTCCTTATTCATTGTGTTCCTTTTGACATCTCTTTCTTTAAAAGAATATCTATACCCAGCGCAATAAGCCATAAGAACCTGATGAGCATGGTTTATTTTCTTAAACATCTCTTCACACTTCTCTTTATCATCCTTACATACATCGGGATGATACCTGCGGCTAAGCCGGCGGTAAGCCTCCTTTATCTCATCTAAGGTGGCAAATTCCCCCAGTCCTAACGTTTTTCTTGCCTCATCAATCTCTTTAAAATCTGCCATATATTCTTTCCAATCTTTTCTAATAGGCTATTTATTTAACTCTCTAATTATCCTCTTAACTTTATTATCTACTACTCTATAGCACGTCTTTACCCCTTCTTTTCTTGCTGCAACAATACCGTAGGCTTTTAATATCCCTAAGTGCTGAGAAACTGTCGATTGAGGAAGAGATAATATGTTGATAATTTTATTGACATTACACTCGTCCTCTATAAGATTCTCCACTATTCTTAAACGTATAGGATGCCCTAATACCTTCAATAATTGACTATCGTTTTTATAGTTAATCATAATAATTTTGTACTATTATTAATATATCTGTATATTACGATAATATGATTGTCTTGTCAAGCTTTTAAAAACTTTTAGGTGGCCTTTTTAGAAAGGAGATAAGATATTATGCCTTTCGCAGCTTTTTTACCCATCCCCATGGCCTCTATCACTGTGCCTTCCCCTCCCACAATATCTCCTCCCGCAAACACACCTTTAATGGAAGTCTCCATAGTAGAAGGATTAACAATAATATCTCCGTGTCTGTCGACTTTTAAATTAGGAGTGGCATTTATTACAATTTGATTTGGCCTAAGCCCAATAGCAATAATAACCAAATCACATTCTTGGGTAAACTCGCTGCCTTCAATAATAACAGGGCGTCTTCGTCCTGAAGAATCAGGCTCACCCAATCGACATTTCAGAAACACTGCTTTCTTTACAAAACCATTATCATCACCTATAAACTCCTTAGGCTGAACTAAAAAAGTAAATTTTACACCCTCTTCTTTCGCATGCTCTATTTCAAGACGACGCGCAGGCATCTCATTATCTGTCCTGCGATAGAAAACAGTAACCGAAGGCTTTAAATTGTTTATTCTCTGTAATCTTAAAGCAGCTCTTGCTGCATCCATAGCCGTGTTGCCCCCTCCAATAACAATAACTCGCTCACCAATATTGATAGGAGTATGATAACGAGGAAACTCATATGCTTTCATAAGATTAATTCTTGTCAAAAATTCATTAGCGGAATATACGTTGGAAAGGTTTTCTCCCTTAATCCCTAAAAGAGAAGGTATACCTGCTCCTACTCCCAGAAAAATAGCAGAAAACCCTTCTTTAAACAACTCTTCTAACGATTTTGTTTTTCCTATAATGAAGTTACATATTATTTCTACTCCTATTTTTCTTAAGTAATCAACTTCTCTATCCAGAATATCTGGAGGTAACCTAAAAGGCGGTATTCCATAGCGCAATACCCCTCCTGGTTTATGCAAGGTTTCAAATATAACGACCTTAATTCCGTAACGTGCAAGCTCACCTGCTACTGATAAACCGGCAGGCCCAGAGCCCACAACCGCCACCTTAAATTTTGATAGTTCTCTGTCTTTAGAAAACGATACCTCTATATTATTCTTTATGCCATAATCTCCTATGAATCTTTCCAGAAAATGAATTTGAATTGCCTCTTTGGCAGCAAAAATACTATTCTTTTTAGTAAGAACACATGCCTTCCGGCATTGATACTCTGCAGGGCAGACTCTTCCGCAGATAGAAGGAAAATTATTCTTCTCTCTTATTGTAAAATATGCACCCCGATAATCTTTATCTTTTATTTGGGCAATAAATTTTTTTATATCAATATTAACAGGGCACCCTTTAGTACAAAGGGGTTCTTTACATTGTAAACACCGAGAGGCCTCTTTAAGCGCCTGTTCTTCTGAGTAGGTAGAAACAACCTCATTGAATCCTTCTATACGCAAAGAAGGACTCTCTTCTTTGGGCAAAATGGGCTCTTTATTCACAAACTATTCTCCTTGAAATATCCTCCTTATTAATATAAACCTTATTTCTTTTCTCCAACTCTTCCCAATCAATAAGATGAGCGTCAAATTCTGGCCCGTCAACACAACTAAATTTCACCTCGCCCGCCACGCTAACCCTACAAGAACCACACATCCCACTACCATCAACCATTAATGCATTCAGCGAAGCTATTGTCTCAATACCAAAAACTCCTGTAATCTGAGCTACTTTCTTCATCATAGGTATAGGACCTACAGTATAAACTAAATCATAAGAAGAGCTTTCGGAGAGTAAATTTTTTAAAATATATGTATTAAAGCCTTTTTCACCATAGGAGCCATCATCAGTGGCAACAAACATCTGGTCTGAATAATCTCTTAATTCCTTCTCAAAAATCAATAATTTCTTTGTGCGAGCTCCTATAATAGTAGTAACCCTATTACCTTCTTTTTTGAACGCCTTTGTAACAGGTAAAATTTCCGCAACCCCTACTCCTCCTGCCACCATAATTATACTGCCATATTTTTTTATATGCGTAGGGTGCCCTAAAGGGCCAACAACTGCATATAAATAATCTCCCACAGTAAGCTTCCCTAAGAGTTTTGTGGTAAGACCGACTTCTTGAAAGACTATAGTAATTGTATTCTTATTTTTGTCTGTATCCACAACAGTCAAGGGAATTCTCTCCCCTTCCTTTCTAACCATAATAATAATAAACTGCCCCGGTAAAGCCTTGTCGGCTATTAATTGATTCTCTATCTCCAACAAAGTAATCCTTACATCATCTAAATGACACAGTATTTTCTTACCTACAACCTTCATACAATTTTATTAGAACATAATTTTATCTATACTGAAACTCACAATGCCTACCCATAATCCTGCCAATAATACCCCTAGCATTATTGCCAGAAATGCTTTCTTTATAGAAAAATCAAATAGACTAGCTGCAACTGTTCCCGTCCAAGCGCCAGTTACGGGCAAAGGTATAGAAACAAAAAAAACCAACCCCCAGAATCCCCACTTTTCTACCGCACTTGAGCACTTCCTTACTCTCATAAACCACCATTTAAAGAAACGCCCTATGAATTTAATATATTCTAACTTATGAAAGAAATACTTGAAGAATATAAGCAAAGGAAAGATAGGCAACATATTTCCTAATACAGACAGACTGTAGGCTTTACCAAAAGAAAAATTAAATTTAATAATGGCTAAAGGAAGAGATAACCGCAATTCGAATATAGGTAAAGCTGCTATTATTACTGTGACTAACTCTTTTTTAAAAAAGATAAGCAAAAAAGAAACCAGTCTACTCTTTATATCCATATTCACCTACCAAAGGAAGAAAAATACAACCACATATGGATTTCTTCTCAATCTGCACTCTCCCCCTTTTTTTAATAAGAGTAAGCTCCTGCTGCCATTCCCCTCCCAGCGGGATTACCATTAAACCATTTATTCTCAACTGTTCTATAAGGGGAGGAGGAACTTTGAAAGAAGCAGCAGTAACAATAATTTTATCATAAGGGGCATAATCCCTCCACCCTAAAGAACCATCTCCTATTTTGATATTAATCTTATACCCAAGAGCACTAAAACACTCTTTTGCTTTTTCTGCCAGTTGAGGAAATCTTTCTACCGTATAAACCTCTGCTCCTAAGTACTTCAATATTGCCGCCTGGTAGCCGCTTCCAGTACCTATTTCCAGTACCTTATCATTCTCTTTTATTGAAAGCAATTCGGTCATTAGAGCAACAATATAAGGTTGGGAAATAGTTTGGGACAAACCTATAGAAAGAGGCGTATCCTCATAAGCATAAGGTCTGCGGCTACGAGGAACAAAAATTTCTCGCGGTATGTTCCTAAAAGCATCTAAAACACGACTATCGCTTATTCCCCTACTTATAAGC
>CAYVYZ010000018.1:0-7816 GCA_964455875.1 uncultured Planctomycetia bacterium
CGCTAACCACTATACGCTAAATTATTTCTTAGCAGAATCTAACTGGGGTGTAACAATCTTAGGAGTAATAAAAATCAAAAGATTCTTCTTCTCCGTCGTCTTATTTTTATGCTTGAATAAATATCCTAAAAGAGGAATATCTCCAAGAAAAGGTACCTTACTAACTGTATTAACCACTTTATCTCTTATCAATCCAGCAATAACAAGAGTCTCGCCATCTTTCACCATCACCTTCGTAGATGTGGTCTGGGTACTAAGAATAGGAACAAGAGCGCTGCTTCCTGAGGCGCTCGTAAATGTCTTATCTGCCAGCTTATCACTAACCGTTGGCTTTATATCTAAGGTAATAAACCCTTCTTTGTTTATCTGGGGAGTAACCTCTAAAGTTACGCCATACTGTTTCCATTCATAACCATTTATCTCCCATTGGCCGGTGTCAGAATTAAAAGTATACTCGGGAACAGGGTCCTCAGTGACTACATTTATTGTAGCAGTGTTGTTGTCCATCGTAGCTATTTTCGGCTGAGAGAGAATCTTTGTATGAGAATCATTAAGAATTGCATCAAGAGTAACAGATAAGCTGGAAGTATCAATTGTCCCGAAAGTAAAAAGGCTGCTATCAGGGGAAGGAAAATCCAAAGAAGTTCTTGTCTCGCTTCCGGTATTGTCTGTATATACATAATCTCTCGTATATTTATTCTCTGAATGAATAGTTGTGGGCCACGTTGTAGGACGCTTACTCCCTGAGGCCGTAGCACTGATATTCCAGTTTATCCCTAACTTATCAGTAACTCCTAAATCGGTCTCAATTATCTTTGCCTCAATAAGCACCTGAGGAGTTATTGTATCTAAAGACTTAACTGTCTTCTCCAGCACAGGAATATTTGACTGGCTATCTGTGACTATCAAAGTATTGGTGCGTGTGTCGTAGGTAAATTTCCCCCTCGAAGTAAGTACTTTCTCAATTGTATCCTTTACCTCGCTAACTTTAGCAAAGTTTAAAACAAAAACTTTTGTCTGAAGTGGCTCAGCAACTTTAGCCTCTTGAGCCTTTTTGCGCTTCTCTGCAAGTTTATCCAAGGTATCCACCAAAATTATATTTTTACCTATCCACTCATAACCATAATCGTAAGTTTTAAGTACTGCCTCAAGGGCTGTCTGCCAATTTACATTCTCCAAATCAACTGTTACCAAGCCTTTAATATCAGGCCCAAGAATAATATTCACTCGCTTTCCCTCTTTAACTGCCTTCTGGGTTATGGCTTGTAACACTACTCTGATATCCGCATCTTTAAACTTCAAAGTCTCAATGATACCTTCCTCTTGTGCAAAACTCACCGGATAAACTAAGAAATAAGAAGCAAAAAACAGTAATAAAAGAAGGATTAACTTGCAACTTACAACTTGTCGCGTATAACTTCTTATCATCATTTTCCCTCCCATTTTAAGATAAACTCTTCACCATTCTTCTCAAAAATAACCCTATAAGCATCTATCCTCTTTATCTTATAACCTTCTACATTATCACCTTCTTTATAAACCTCATTATTTATAACGACCTGGCTTCCCCCAGGAGAATATATAATGCCTTGCAGTAAAAAATCACCTAACTGCCTTCTTTCTTTTATAAGAATCTGGCCATTCTCATTTACCAAAGGCTTAAAAGGGTCTCTTTCTTTAAAAGAACTGTACGGATACTTATAACTCTGTGGATAGCTGGGTGAGACAATAAAGATAGACGCCAAAATTAACAATATACCTTGGAGAATAAGTTTTGATTTATACATTTTTTTATCTTACTCTTTTAGCAGAGTAACTACTTCAAAAACGATATCATGATACGGGGTATTTGATTTAATAGTCAGTTCCTTTGTCTCCAAAAAATAATACCCCTCTCCTAACTCATTGAGCAAATGGCAAATATTGTGAAAATAACCCTTTGCTTTTACTTTAATAGGGAGATAAAAAAATTTTGCTTTTTCTGTCTTTTTATAAAACTTAGGCGGTGATTGTATAATTTCTGATAATTCTACACTATTTTCTTTGGCCTTACGAGAAATAAATGCGGAAACGCTTGAAATATCCGCGGAAGTAATAATCTTGCTATCTAAATTTACAATATCTAACTTTAATTTTTCTTTTGCGTTAATAAACGCATCCTTGGAATCTAAATCTCTTTTAGCTTCTTTTACTTTCTTACTTAAATCCTTTACTTTCGAATGCAAAGAAGTAAATTTTTTAATCTGGATGGGAAAAATAAAAACTATTTCTATAATACAAAAAACATAAATAGCAAGAGCAATTATTTCTTTTTTATTAAGTTTTATATTTTGCATTCTATCTCAAATTTCATAACTATTCTTCCATACAAATCAACTCTTCTTGAACTCCTTAAGTTTATACGAGAAAAAACCTTAGAGAAATATTCGCTTTTCCTAAGCTTTTTTATAAATCTGTCTATGGAAGCAAAAGGAAATTGTTTCCATTTAACAGCATAACCGACTAAAGTAATTGTATCTTCATGAAAACTTATTCTATCAAACCATATATTCTTAGGTAAAGATGCATAGACATCCGCTAAAGCGTGTGAAATATCTACCTTATAAGTAACTAAAGACATGTAGAGTTTTTTCTTTAATTTTAAATCATCGAGTTCTTTTTTTAGAGAGCTTATGTCTTCCACCTTAGGCTGTAACTCTTTCCATTCTTTGTTTAACCTGTGGTAGGGAAAAGAAAGCCACGAGGTAAATAGAAAAATGATAATATTTAACAAGATTAGCCCACCTGCTCCCAATAACACAAAGGGAGCGTATTGTACCATTATTCCAAGATATTTATTTTCCTGTCTGTCCTGATAAGGATAAAGATTAATCTTAACTTTTCCCATTCCTGCCATAATTAATTTTATAAACTCGATCCTAATACTGGAGCTATAAACTCTTTGTAATTTTTAACATTCTCACTAACAATATTATACCCTGATACATAAGCAAAAGGATTCCATAGGTTTATTTCTACTCCTAATGAATTTTCTATAATCTTATCAAATCCTTTTATTCTAGATAAACCTCCTGTAAGGAGAACTTTCTGAATGCGTTCCCCCCAATTAACCTCAAAATAATCCAAAGAGTCTTTTATCTCCTCTGCTAACTCTAATCCTACCTCTTCTATAATCTCTATAATTTCCTGCACCTCTGTTGTATCACGCGCTTCATCAATTGTAAGAATAATTTGTTCCGCCTCCTCTTCTTTAATATCTTTCAACTTAACTAACCTATTAATAAACTCATTGGCAGATGTCTTTATCTCTCTGCTTAACACAGGAATTCCCTTCTTAAATAGATTAAGAAGTGTAGAAATAGCACCAATATCTACAGTAGCAGCGTTAGTTTCTCTGTCGCTAATGTTTGTGTATAAATTCAACAAAGAAATATTATTGAGGGTAATTTCTTCAACATTTATTTTTTCCTGCTCAAACTCTCCTATCAACTTATCAATCAATGTTCTTCGCGCAACAGCAACAAGAAGTAAAAACTCTTCAGAAGAGAAATTTTCATCCAACACAAAAACATCAAAATACACCTCTTCTTTCTTAAATGGGATATATTTAGAAATTTCATAACTAAACACCTCTTTAAGGTTTTTCTTATCTACCTTGGGGAAAGCTACATATCTTATTAATGTATCACTTCCTTTAAGAGATAATTTTACCTTCTTTGGGCTAAACCCCTCTTTACGTAACCAATCACTAACAATATGTGCTGCTATACCCCTATTCTTCTCTATAAGAAACTTCTCAATTCTGTTCTCCTTTAGATAGATAGCCTTTATATACCGGTGGCCTAAATCTACAAATACCTTCTGGCTATCATCCTTTTCAAAAAAGGCACTAAGGAAAGAAATGATACGATGATCCTTATTAAATAAAGCCACTTTCTTTAACATATAGGCTTTGCAAAAAGAAAATTACTCCCTCCCTCTTTAAACTATTATGGATACTTCACCAACTGACAGTTTTATCTTACAATACAGAAAAATAAATGTCAAATTAAAGTATTATAAAGGTAGGTTATAATCGATAGGGATTAACTGATTCTTGCCAGGAAGATATATACACACCGGGATCAATATCTAGAGCCTCTATTGCATCCATATAATTACTCTCATAGGTAATGCTGGCATTCCCATTTATCCTCACTTCCTCTCCCGCCCATACTCCACCATTAACATTGAGATTACCTCCTCCACCATTGATTCTGAATTCACCAAGAGTATATATTACCCCATCAATAGTCCCATTACCATTAATAACAGCGTCATCGGTTTCGTCAGGATCAGTTATAACATCACCAACTACCACAAAAAAACCTCCAATTGTTCCAATATTACCGTTAAGTTGTAAATCGCTCTCTACGTATACAACATTAGGAACCCACTCATCTGCCTCATCGGTTTGCCCATCGCTATCATTATCTATACCATCATCGGCCCGAGTATACCAAAAAGAGGAAGGAAAACTATCGTTTCCTTTCTGTACTTCCTTAAGACGATCTGCGTCATAAATGTTTCCCTGAGAACTGCTCGTGTCATAAAGCTGCTGGAAGTCAAATCTTGCCAAAGGAGCAATAGAGCTGTCATATGTTACTGTACCAGTAATATTTTCGGGATGTTCTACACTGTAGCTGCCTGCATACATTATAGCAGAATTTTCTTCCAAGCTATCCTCTGAGGTTATACTGTATGAAGAACCATTTATATCAACGTTTCCTGCGCAATATACGGGGCTATCGTAGAAATTCCCAGGAATATATTTTTTTATCTCTACCTCTATAATGCGTTTTATTGAGCTAGATCCACTAGCAATTGAACCCGTAGAGGTAACTTTCTTTGTATTAGAATCTATTACTTCTATATCCACAGAATAATTACCCCCTCCAAAAGAATCCCCAAAAATACCATCTCCACTCTGGTTAAAATTAGATCTTAATTCCTTAAGAGCGCGATTTATACCGGCTTCTGCTATCCAGAGGGCTTTTGTAGAAAGTCTGCTGCGGCGTACACTGTTGAGTTCAAAAATACTCCGGTTATAAATAATTATCCCCAAAACAATAAGGACTACTATAACCAAAATACTTAACATAACTGCAAAACTCTTCTTTCTTTTGCTAAAACTATAATTTATAAGGTGCATTTTTATCCTCCCACGAACCTATCGTATATCCCGAAGATATAGCGGTTGATATATTCTGGAGAGCTTCATCGTAATGGAGATCGCCATTACCGGTAACCTTCAAAGAACCGCCGATAAGAGAGCCGTAAACATCCCCGTTTCCTGCGATCTTAATTTCTGTATCAGGGGCATAAACTGCGCCATACAGATCTCCATTTCCTGTAATTTTAATTCCATTCGAACTTCCTGAATAAGTACTGTAAATAATAAAATCCTCTGGTAAGTTAGAGTTATTTACCACACCATTTCCTCCTATTGTACATTTTCCGTCCACATATATATTTACATCACTTGTAACAATTATCTTCCCATTTCCCGATACTGTTAGAGCGTTACTTTCATCGGTAAGATAAATATTTATTGGTCCTTGGAGAGTAAGAGTGCCGTTGCCTGAAACCGTTATAGAAGAAAATTTATAGTCTCCTGGGGTAAGAGTTTGACTATTATTCCCTCCTACACTGTAACTCCCTCCAGTAGGAAGAGAGGTTAGACTGGAAGGCACTTCTACAGAAGGAAAATCCTCACTACAATCGTCACTTATATCTCCATTAACCTCTGCATTGCCAGTGATTTTAACCGTACCGTTTTCCCCTGTAGAGGCATCGCCATTTACGGTAGCGTTTCCACTTAAAGATATAGCTCCGGTTGCACTACTATTAGTACCAATATCGCCTTCATTACTAACATTTTCGCCACCATAAGGGCCCTGGCTAGAGTCATAACTATCTGTTTCGCCGTTGCCACTCATTGTTAAAGAACTTTTACCAAAACCTGCATAGTAAAAAGGCGAACTAGATGTTGAGGTTAAAGTAGCCTGTAAGGAACGCACAACTGTTTTTGCTTTTCCTTGAGAATCAATCACAGGGTTAGAACCGCTTAAATCTACTTCTACACTCACTGTGGCAGTATTTAAATTTACAGTTGTATCGGGTTTACCGTCTAAATCCGCATCACCCCAGGTAGAAAGCGTAGGGTCAGTTCTTAAATCATGAAGAGCACGTTGCACACCACCCTCAGCTGCCCAGAAAGCCTTAGCTGAAGAAACATACCTTCTTGCAAGGCTACTTTCGGAAATTCCCCGAGAAAGCATAGGCACACTTATAACAGAAAAAGTTACAATCACTCCTATACCAATTATTAAAGCAATGGATTTTCTATTCATTTCTTAACCTTACCTTTTGTTTTAAAGAAAAGGTCAAAGTTCTTCCTCTTGCACTACGTTGACCAACAAGAGCTATACTAACAGTATTACCTGAGGAGGAGAAAGATAAACTACTTATGTCTTTTGCCAACATCTTTTTTGTCCCACTAGGATATTCACGAATAAGGTCGTCACTATTACCATCAGAATCAAAATCATCTAAATAATAGCTGATAGTTCCTGAGGCTTGAGGAATAGTAAAATCAATTCTATTGCCTCCTGTAATAGTAACCGGAGGCTGGGCTTGTCTTATTTCTCTTACCATGCCATCGAGAGAACGACGAACTTCTTCTTGCAAGGATGCCATAACCATCTCTGAGCGCCACGTCATATCTCCTACATTAAGCACATTGTAAATCCCCAAAGCAATAAAACCAAGTATTGCTATACATATAACTACTTCTAAGAATGTAAATCCTCTTTTCATGGTTCAGCAATTAATGTTTCTAGGGAAGTGTATTGGGATCTTCCCCCTTTATTTTGCCAACTAACATTAACAGTAACATCCAGTAAATCTGTTCCACTTACACTTGTATCAATAATCTCATTTCTTAAGGGGGTTAACCCCTCATTAGAAATATCTGCAGAATCCCAATCCCAATCGCCGTTATCTATTTTACTTTTAATATTTATAAAAGTTGTATTTTTTATGTCCTCCATAACATACTGAGCATGTGCTACTGCTCTAGTAAGATTACGCGCTGCCTCACTCAAAACAGCGCAGCTTAAAAACTCAAGCAAAAGAACAGATAAAGCAACTGCTAAAATCACTGATGCTAAAAGAAGTTCTAGCAATGTAAACCCTTTTCTTTTTCTCTTAACAACCCGATTCACTTAACAATCCTCCTGTAGTAATAGTATAGTTTTTTGTTCCGCTTGAACCGCAAGAAGCAGGCGTAGCCGTTATGGTGTAACCTGTGGTATTTAACGTACAGCTATAAGAATACCCATTAATTGTCTTACCACAGTAAGAACGATTCAAATAAGGAGGGGATGCTCCCGTAAGCTGTGACTCACTAGTAGGATAATTTCCATTATTTGATATTGCGTAATTTTCAAGGGCAGCGGAAATTATCTCTAAATTTGCCTTTGCTGCACTATCATTAGCAACAGTTTGAGTCCTAAACATTTTAGGCATAGCAATAACTGCTAAAATGCTTACAACTACAATAACCATAACAAGCTCTATTAAAGTAAAACCTCTTCTCAACTTACACCTCCCACTTTATAGATAACACACCTCCCTTCCAATGTCAATATCTCCTTCCTTAGCAAATAGTTAATAGCGTTTAGTAGATAGTATTGGTATTTTCGGTGTCTTTTGAGTTGGCCAGTTAAACAAGTTAATGATTAGTGAGTTGGAAAATTCTATTATCTATTATCTA
>CAYVYZ010000018.1:7916-29857 GCA_964455875.1 uncultured Planctomycetia bacterium
CCAGTTAAACAAGTTAATGATTAGTGAGTTGGAAAATTCTATTATCTATTATCTAGTATCTAGTATCAATTATCCAGTATCAAGTATCAACTGTGTGTAACGTGGGAGCTTCATGAGAGGCATTACACAGTAAAATACTAACCGCTATTCGCTAAACGCTATTAACTATCCGGCGTGAAGGATAACCTGGGATATATTAACAATAGGCAAAAACAATGCTATAACAATAAACCCTACCACTACTCCTAAGAAAACTATAAGGATGGGTTCAAGCATACTGGTTAAAGCAGTGATTGCTGCTTCGGTTTGCTCCTCATAAAACTGGGCAATTTTACTTAACATATGCTCCAGCTTTCCCGTGCGTTCTCCCACGGAAATCATCTTAACAACCATAGGAGGAAATATCCCACTTTCTTCTAAAGGATGGGATAAAGGAATTCCTTCCTGAATAGAACCTTGTGCTTTTGTCACAGCTTCTTCAATTATTTTATTGCCGCTTGTTTTACCTACAATATCAAGAGCACGCACAATAGAAACTCCGCTTCGCACTAGCGTAGCAAAGGTACGAGCAAATTTAGAAATAGCAACTTTCCTTACCACATCTCCAAATATTGGCAGTTTAAGAAGAGTACTGTGGTATTTTCTTTTCCCTTTAGGCGTTGAGATATATTTTCTAAAACCAATAATGACTCCTATAAAAATAACTATGATAAAAACGATTCTCTTTTTAACTGTCTCAGCAAAATTAACCAATAACTGAGTAATAAAAGGAAGGTCTGCCCCCAAAGATTTATACATCTGGGCAAATGTAGGCACAATTTTAAAAATTAAAAAACTTGTTGCGCCAATAGCCATTATCATTACAATAGCAGGATATATCATACTTGAAATAATCTTTTTTCTTAAAGCGCTCATTTTTTCCAAATATCCTGAAAGCCTATCCAGAATCTGAGGTAAATTTCCTGAAGTCTCTGCAGCCTCTACCATACTTACATAAATCTCAGGAAAAATCTTAGGATATTTCGTTATAGAACGAGCAAACGAAGAACCCTCTTTTAAATCCTTCAATATGAGTCCTATTACTCCTTTAAAATATAAATTTTGTGTTTGCTCTAACAATATTTCCAATGCTCCTACAATAGGAATACCACTTTCAATTAAAGTAGTAAGCTGGCGCGAAAAGACTACAAGTTCATCTGTCTTAACCCTGCCTTTCTTAGCGGTTTTTTTCTTTTTTGCCTTGCCCTCTTTAAGAGAAAGTATCATTCCTCCCTGTGTATGGAGATATTCGAGGGCCTTATCTTTACTTTCAGCTTCAATTTGCCCTGTAACTACCTTCCCATCTTCTTTTCTTATTGTATAAGAAAAAATACCCATTGTTAAAAAAGGGTGCAGGGTATCGGGCATAGGGTGTTTGTTTATGTACTTTACTATACGCTATACCCTATCCGCTATACCCTGCATTTTTATCCCGCAACTCTTAAGACTTCTTCTACACTTGTTACGCCATCAATAACCTTTTTAAACCCGTCTTCTTTAAGAGAAGAAAAAATATTCTTTTTCTCGGCATATTTTACAATGTCATCTTCACTTGCTCCTTTAGTAATCATTTCTCTAATTGTATCATCAAACAGTAAAATCTCCAACAGCGCAGTTCTACCACGATAACCACTATTGATACAATAGCTGCATCCCTTAGGATGGTAAATTTCTTTTACTTTGTTATTAATTCCCAATCGCTTAATAAGAAGAGGGGTTGCTTTCTCCTTAATCTTACATTTTGGACAAAGCTTCCTCACTAAACGCTGGGCAGTAGCAGCAATCAAAGAAGACGCCACAAGAAACGGCTCAATCCCCATATCGATAAGACGTGTAATAGCTCCCACAGAATTGTTGGTATGAAGGGTAGAAAATATAAGCTCGCCCGTCAAAGATGCTTTAATAGCGATATCAGCAGTCTCAGCATCACGAATCTCACCTACCATAATTATATCGGGAGACTGCCGCAAAACACTTCTTAAGGCAGAAGCAAAATTAAGCCCTATATCAGGACGCGCCTGAATCTGGGTTATACCTTCTATTTGATACTCAACAGGATCCTCAATGGTAATAATACTTTTGTCAGGGGTGTTAAGCTGGTTTATAATAGAATAAAGTGTTGTGGATTTACCGCTTCCTGTGGGTCCAGTAACAAGAATTATTCCAAAAGGAGCAGCAAGTGCCTTCTCAAACAACTTAAGAGGTTTCTCCGAAAAACCTAAATTCTTAATACCCACAGATAAACTTTCTCTGTCTAGAATTCTAAGGACTATCTTTTCGCCAAACTGCGTGGGCAAAGATGAGACCCTAAAATCAATGTGGCGTCCTTCAAACTTTACCTTAAATCTACCATCTTGAGGTATTCTAAATTCGGTAATATTCAAAGAGGACATAATCTTTAATCTTGCAAGGACTGCACTTTCGTTTTTTTTGGGAAGACTTATTCCGTGTTGCAATACCCCATCTATTCTATAACGTACTTCCAAGTCTTTTTCTGTTGGTTCAATATGGATATCAGAAGCTCCTTTGCGCAAACCTTCATAAACAATTAAATCAACTATCCTCACTATAGGAGGAAGTTTACTTTCTTTTACCAAACTCTCCAAACCTTTGCCTTCCTCTATCCCTTTTGTCTCAACAGAAACCTCTTCTTCCTTCTCCTCTTCTAACAGAGAAACGATATCTGTATCGGTATAAAGAGTATGAAGGTATTTCATTATCTTGTCTTCTCTAGCCAATACCAAGTCAATCTTTTTAAAAGGCGATGCTACTTTTAAATCATCCAAGGCGATTATATCCAAAGGATTAGCAGTAGCAACAGTAAGAACGTCTCCTATCTTAGAAATAGGTAGAACCTTGTATCTAAAAGCTATTTCCTGAGGAAGAAGATTTTTATTATCCTTGTTTAAACGGTACTTGTCCAAATCCAAATAAGGCATTTGATATTCTTTAGAAAGAATTAGAAGAATGTCTTCTTCATTTACAATATTATATTTTATTAAATTATTCTTAAACTCACTAAAATTGGCAGACTCCTGAGCAATACTACGGACAGAATCTTCCTTTATACCTTTATATTCAACAATATGCTTAATAAACCTTTCCTGTAACGACTCCATAAAATTATTTTTTAAAATTAATCCTCATCTGCTGCAGTTACCTTAAGAACTTCCTCTAGACTAGTAAGGCCTTTTTCCACCTTTAAAATACCATCCTCTCTTAAGGTACGCATACCAGTGTTGCGGGCATAATGTTTAATGGTGTGTTCTCCTTGAGATTCATTCACTAATCGTCTTATCTCAGAATCCATATGCAAATACTCTCCTAAAGCAATTCTTCCCCTATAACCCTGATTAAAACAAGAATGACACCCTTTCGGTTTGTATACTGTTGAGTTCTTTCTTATTTTATATGTGTTACGCACCTCTTCGGTCAACTTAACTACCTCTTTACACTTTGGACACAACTTCCTTACTAATCTCTGGGCTACTACTCCAATAAGTGTAGAAGAAAGCAGAAATGGCTCAACTCCCATATTAACAAGGCGAGTAACTGAACCGCAAGCGGTAGTAGTGTGAAGAGTGGATAATACAAGATGGCCTGTAAGAGCTGCTTTTATAGCAATATCCACAGTATCAAAATCACGAATCTCACCTACCATAATGATATCAGGGTCCTGTCGTAAAATAGAACGCAAGGCAGAAGCAAAAGTTAAATTAACTTCGTAATTAACATTTACTTGATTTATACCTTCAAGTTGATATTCTATAGGATCTTCAACAGTTATAATATTTTTCTGGGGAGTATAGATGTAACGCAAGATTGAATAAAGCGTTGTAGTTTTACCACTTCCTGTTGGACCACACACAAGTATCATACCATAAGAAGAAGCCGCATCTTCTTTTAACTTCTTTACAAAATCCTCTTCAAACCCAAGAACATCTAAATCTAAAAGACCGGCGCTCTTATCAAGAATTCTTAAAGCTGCCTTTTCTCCTAATGTAGAAGGCAATATAGATACTCTAAAGTCTACATCGCGATTTAATATTTTTAGTCTAAATCTTCCGTCTTGAGGAAGACGATGTTCTGTAATATCTAAACCTGCAATAACTTTTATACGAGAAATAACAAAGTTGTGCATTTTCCCAGGAAATGAATCCGCCTCCCTTAAGACTCCATCAATACGATAGCGCACCCTAGATGATTCTCCCATCGGCTCAATAAGGATGTCGGAAGCGCGGTCTTCAACAGCTTTTCTCATAATATAGTTAGTAAGTTTAATGATAGGGGCTTCTTCAATGGAACGCAGTATCTCTTCGTCTTTTATCTCTTTCTTTTCCTCTCTTATGATCTCTATAGAAGCATTCTGGGAATCTTTAATGATTTCTTCAATGGCAGTTGTAACTGATTCTTTATAATGCACTTCGATGGCCTGTTCTAATTCCGAACGTGAGGCAATAACAGGATTAATCTCACACCCTGTCAATCTCTCTAAGTCATCAAAAATAACAACATTTAAAGGGTCGGCTACCGCCACAGTAATAATATTACCTATCTTACCAACAGGTATTATCATATATTTTCTTGCAATATCTTTGGGAATAAGTTTTATTACTTCAGGAGGAATTTTTAGGTTTAATACCTTTATCGGAGGTATGGAAAGATATGTAGAAAGAAAAATTACCAAGTCTTTCTCATTAACATACCCTAGCTCTATAAGAATTTCACTTAAGGACCCCCCTTTTTCTGAATGCACTTTCTCAAGATTCTTAAGCTGCTCTTCATTTATTAATCCTTTCTCAACTAATAGATGAGAAAAGTCTTTTCTTTTACCATCCATAATTCATCATTATAAAAAGAAAGCCTTATTCTTTATAAGAACGCTCAATTGCTCTTCTGATATCGGAAGCAGTACTTACAAATATTTGGATATTTAAAGAGGTTATGTCTTCCAAGTCTTCGGCTGCTTCCATATTTAAAGGATTAGCCATTGCAACAGTTAGAGTGTTGCCAATCTTATCTATGGGAATAAGACAATAGTGTTGAGCAACATTTTTAGGAATGAGTTTAACTACATCTGGGGGAATATCATAATTTTCCAGAGGCAAGAAAGGAAACCCATACTGGAAGGAAATGCATTGAGCAATTTCCTCTTCAGTAGCAAATTTTTTATTGACAATAATTTCACCTATTAAACCTCCTTCTTTTACCTGTGTATCTAAAACTTCTTTTAGCTGTTCTTGCGTAATAATGTTTTTCTCGACAAGAATCTCCCCTAATAATTTTTCTATTTTCTTTTTTCTAAATCTCATTATTCTTTAAGCTGTGTGTGGATACAATCTAAAAGTTCCTGGGCATTTGCACCATCAATGGGATTTTCGGCGACAGCTAAGGAAATTTGAGGAGCTAATGCTGCGTTTTCTTCTAAAAAGTTATAAATTACCTCCTTAAGCCGTGCTCCTACATAATGAGACTGCCGTTTATTGCGTTCGATAAGTATAACACCAAACCTATCTTCACGAATCCTGCCCAAAATATCTATGGGCCTTACGTTATCCTTAAATATATTCACCAACTTTTTCAACAATTTCTCAAGCTCTAAGAATCCCAATTTCTTTCTGTACTCATCATAATTACCAATCTCTATAACTAAGAAACCGCATGGCCGCTGATAGGTAGTGGCGCGTTTTACTTCTTCCTCAAGACGACTAAGAAAAAACTTATCATTATAAATTCCTGTTAAAGGGTCAAGAATCTCTAAATCCTCTACTTTCTTATAAAGGTTTTTCCTTTCCCAGACAATGCTCATATTATAGGAAAAAAGATTAATGGCATCGTTATCGTCTTTAGAAAACACAAAATTATCAAGATGGTTTCCTACAATAATAAAGCCTACAATACTTTCCCGTAAATAAATAGGCTGAACAATAAAATTCTCAATGCCTAAGATTTCTCTAACAAACAAGAGTTCATCGCTTCTGTTAGAATTATCTACAACATACCTATTAGTGATATGTTTTATCCTTTTTATATTATCTTCACTTACCAGACGAAGAATTTTTTCTTCCTCTACCCCAGAGAAGAAACGAAAATACTTACTACCTGCCTCTTTAACAAAAAAAGCCAAAGATATATTGACAGGTACTATTTCTTTTAATCTCTCTATGAGAAACTGTAAGATATCCTCTGATGGTGCTCCTTTCGAGAATAAGGAATTGGCTTCTAATATAGAAGAGAAGATTCTAACTTTCTGAGCAATCGCTTTACTTAATTCCTCGGTTTTAGAACTTACTATCCTGAGTTCCTCAACACTTTCTTTTACCTTGGAAGAAAGCATGTTAAATACTACGTCAAGACGCTCTACTTCATTTCTTATCCCAGCGGCTTTTACTTTCTCTGCCTTCTCTATCTGTTTAATAGTCTCTTCTGTTTTGTTGTAAATCCTTAAAACACGAAGAAATACTTCAACTACAAACCCCCATCCAACAAGAATAACAAAGACAATCACCGAGATAGTAAAAAAAGATATCGTATAGGAGTTAAACCAATAATAGAAAAGTATAGTCGTAGGGAAGAAAGTCGCAAAAGTAAAAGCAAGCCACAGTCTGCTTTTAAGACCTAACTTGCTCAATGTAGATTTCTCAGCTTCTTTCACTGTTCTTAAACTCCTTTAAAGCGCTCAAAGTATATATCCCCTTCAAAATATCCTTAACCCTCACCGGCTTAACCAGATAATAATCCGCCTCTAAATCATAGGTTTTCTTAATCTCATCTAAAGAATCCTTAGCAGAAAGAATGATAATAGGAAGAGACGTCTTTTTCTGCTCTCTAATCCAGCTTAAAACATCCCATCCACTAATTCCGGGCATTACCAAGTCAAGTATGAGAAGATCGGGGTTCTCTTCCAGTATCCTTCTCTTGGCTTCTTCACCATCAAAAGCTACCGCAACTTCAAATCCTTCCCTCTTTAAAGCAACTCGTAAAAATTCAACAAAATCTCTTTCATCGTCAGCAACAAGAATTTTCTTAAACATATGCTTTCTCCTTATTTTTAATGTGGTTCTTTTTCTTTATAAAAGTAATTATTTCTTTTACAAATTCTTTTTCTGCTATAGCTAACTTAAGGTGGTGCTCTACAAGCAATATAAGATTATAAGGAGAGCTTTTAAGTTCTTTTCTTTTTGAGATTAACCACTTCTCTACATTATCAAGAAAACGCGAACGTAGCCTCAAAAAAGGCATAATCTCTTTTTTATCAAGAAAAGAAAGAAAATAAAGAGGTATATCTAATTCGATAAATGGCCGCCTTTTAGAAATTAAAGCCTGCTTGCAAAGTTTTAGAAATTCCTTCTCTCCTTTTGGTGTAATATGGTAGATATATTTCTTTATATTGACCGTTTTTAACACTTCTTTTCTGATAAGCTTATCCTGCTCCATCTTTTTAAGAGGATAGTATATAGAAGAGGTGTCCAACTCTGAAAATACTCCCAACTCTTTTCTTATAAATTTTTTAATGTCGTAACCTGTGGCGGCGTTCTGTTTAAGAAATCCTAAAATAATAAGCTTCTGAATCATTCTTTAAATACCCCTATCTTCCGAAATTTTTCATACCTCCTTAAGAGAAGCTCATCAGAGGGTATATCAATAAGTTCCTCTAAAGACTTTAAAAGGGCTTCTTTCACATTGGAAGCTGCCTTTTCATAATCGCGATGCGCTCCTCCTTCAGGCTCAGGAACTATTTCATCGACAACTCCCAGAGAAAGCAATTCCTCGCTGGTCAGCTTAAGAGCCTCTGCTGCCTGAGGAGCCATTTTAGAATCCCGCCATAATATTGCTGCACACCCCTCAGGAGAAATAACAGAATAATAGGCATATTCCATAATTAATATCTTATCCCCCACCCCAATTCCTAATGCTCCACCGCTTCCTCCTTCTCCTATTACTATAATCACAATGGGAGTACGAAGGTTAAACATATCGCGGATATTCTCTGCAATTGCTAATGCTTGACCACGCTCTTCTGCACCTATCCCAGGATAAGCACCTCTAGTATCGATAAAAGAAATTATAGGTAAAGAAAACCTTTCTGCTAACTTCATTATCCGCATTGCCTTACGGTAACCTTCGGGATGAGCACATCCAAAATTCCTCTCTATATTCTCCTTTGTATCCTTTCCGCGCTGATGTCCAACAACAGCAATTTTCTTTCCTTCTAACTTCGCTAAGCCACAAACAATCGCTTTATCATCCCTATACAAACGGTCACCAGAAAGCTCTATAAAATCTTCCATTATCATCTCCACATAATCCAGTGTCGTAGGACGTTTTATATGGCGAGCAATCTGAACTTTCTGCCAAGAGGTAAGGTTAGAATAAACTCTTCTCTTTAGACTTCTCAGCTTCTCCTCTAAATTATTTATCTCGCTGGATAAATCTATCTGTTTATTTGAGGAAAACTCTTTTAACTCTTTTATTTTATTTTCCAGTTCAACTATTGGCTTTTCAAAATCCCAACACTGTACCATTTCAACCCCAATTTATCCAAGTACACTCTACAATTAATCTACAATAACCACCTCTGTACCTATAGGTACGATATTAAAAAGCTCCTCAACATCTTCATTATGCATCCTTATACAACCTTGAGTTACCTGTTTTCCAATCTCATTTACATTTCTATTCCCATGTATTCCATAACCTTTAATATCTAAACCCATCCACCGGGAGCCTAAAACATTCTCAGGACTGTTAGGTGGAACTATTGCTCCTGCCTTAAACCATGTAGGATTTTTTAGCTTATTGACTATCTTAAACTTTCCTGTAGGAGTAGAATTATTTTTCCCTGTAGATACTACATAAGTCTTCATCACTTTATCTGCTTGTTTTAAAAAAAGTAAATTCAAAGACTTATCTACTACTATAGAAAACTTACAGGTGGTTACTTTTAACTTCTGGTTAGGATGAATAACATCGCTGGTTAAACCATTGGCCTTTTTTATAAGAGCGACAGTTGTGCCAAATTTCTTAGCAATATTAATCAAATTATCTTTTGGTTTAACTGTATATGTAACACTACACTCATCAATAATCGGAGAAAAAAGAATCTTAATGTTGAGCTCTTCTATTTTTTTATTTATCTGCTCTAACAACGCGGGGTCCTCGGTGAGTCCGCTCGCTTTTCTGTATAGGTTGCGCGCCTCTAACAAGTCGTTATCTGACAAAGCTTTTTCTGCCTGGCTTAATATATTTTTTATAGGAACTTTATTTACTGATGGTTTCTTGGAAAAAACAGTCATAATAAGGAGAACCAAAATAACTATCCCTATGCCTCCAAAAATAAATATGTTTCTTCTCAACCCTGCCTCCTTCTAACTTTTATTTATAGAATAATAAAAAAGTTACTAGCCCTACTAAAGCGCCCATAAAGACTTCAAAAGGAGTATGCCCAACTAGCTCCTTAAGGTGGTACTCTTCTATTTTCTTCCTTTTTTGAATATCATCCATAATCAAATTAAGAATCCTCGCCTGAACCCCTATGGAACGTCGCCATGTTTGAGCATCAAACATAGTAATAAGAGCTAAAATAGCAGCCAAAGCAAAGACAGCAGAAGAATATCCTATTTCTTTCCCTAAAGAAAGAGCCAAAGCAGAAACAGCAGCACTATGGGCAGATGGCATACCTCCTGTTCTTAAAATCCAATAAAAATTAAACTTCTCTCTTCTAGCTAAACCAATAACAATCTTAATACTTTGAGCAATTGCCCAGCTTAAAAGGGTAATCCACAATACCCTGTTAGCAAATACTCCATGCCAAAATTCTTTCATAATAAGTATATATTATAAGCCTAATTATCTCTGCAATCAAGAAAGAATACCTTTGCTCATATTAAGAGAGGAAATATTTCTAACAAGTTGGGACATAATACGTTGCACAAACAAATCTTCTAAGGATGGTTCTCTTGTTGTGCTTTAGTTTTGTGCTCAATAATGTATTGCATGATCTGCATACGCTCATTCTCATCCATATCCACAAATTGGACCCCTAATGTGTGCTTATAGTAAGAAGCGCTGCTTCTTTTAATCCACATTACCTTAGCAGAAGCATTAATATCTTTCTCTTCATTAGGGAGTTTAAACTTTAAAGCTATTTGAATAGTGCCTAATTTTAAAAACCTTACCCATCTTTCTTCCAAATCGTTAGTATCAATGCAGGCGCCAGTTAAAGAAATATCACGCATAACACCTTTACGCAAAGAAACTAAATCTTTTAATGTAAGTACGCCTGACGCTTCTGTATCAAACACCACAAGATTCATCGAAATGTTTATGTTAACCCTTACATGTTTTCTTCTCTCCTGATAGTAATTACTGTTATTCTCCATTTTAAATAATTATACTAAAAAAAGGGGGAAGACAAAAGATGAAAATAAATTAATACGAATATATAATCACGCAGCGGTTAACATTTAGTATTTGTGTTGTGTGTTGCGTGAATTAGCACTTAGCAATTAGTGTATAGCAATTAGTACAATGCTATACAATGCTATCTGGTCTTATTGAAAATCGCGTATTCAACTTGTTAACTAACCATTAACCAATATCTATTTCTTGAAAAAGTGCCGATAAAGAGATAAAATCTGTTAGGAGGAGTTATTATTAGCTTAATTGAAGTATGTCGTCAGTCACCTTTATATATATTATTGTTGCAGTTGTCGGGATTATCATTGCTTTAATTTTAGCCTACCTTGCTACTTTACAATCAAAAGGCAATACAATAGCAAGCCCGACATTGGCAAAAAAAATAGTAACATCGCCCACCATCCATACTCCCATAGAAGAATCTCTTATAAAAGAAATAGAACCTGTCTTACGTTCTAAAAAACATAGCGAGATAATAAGCAAAAAAATATCACACGTTTTTAACAAAGAGCTGGAAAAACGGGTTAACTTAACCGTTCAGGAAATAAATAAAAAATACAGTAATATAATTGAGGAAAAGACACGCAATGCAGAAATAGCCATAAAAAAATACAAGAAGGCGATTGAAGAAAAGAAAGATACAGAGGCAGTTATAAGGAGTATTGCTGAAGGTCTGGTGGTAGTGGACTCGGAAGGAAAAGTGATTATGATGAACCCTGCCGCCGAAAAGCTCCTTGGAGTACAGAAAGAGAAGAAACTGGGGAAGAAACTCACCGAGGAAATAAAAGAAGAACAGTTAATATCTTTGATAAAACAATCTCCTGACGAAGAGAAAAAAGAAATTGAGCTTGCTACTTCTGACGATGAAACTAAAAAAATCTTGAGAGCAAGCAGTGCCGTTATAGAAGATGAAAATGGAAGAACTGTTGGTATGGTCTCTGTATTGAGCGATATAACCAAACAAAAAGAATTAGAAAGGATGAAATCTAATTTTATCGCCAGTGTATCTCATGAGCTACGCACTCCTCTTATAGCTATTGATAAATCGGTATCTCTGCTTCTGTCTAAGAGTACAGGGCCTATTTCAGAAACTCAGGAACAATTCCTAAAGATTGCACAGCGTAACTTAAAGAGGCTCTCGCGCCTTATAAATGACCTCTTGGACCTATCTAAGCTTGAAGCAAAAAAGATGCAATTAGAGAAACAACTGTCATCTATAAAAGAAATCGTAGATGAGGTTGTTGAAACGTTTAATACCTGGGCTAATACTAAATCTATAACCATTGAGAAAAAAATAGAAGCTAACCTGCCAATGGTAAATATAGACCCTCAAAGAATAATCCAGGTTCTTACCAACCTTGTAGGTAACGCCATTAAATTTACACCTCAAGGAGGGGCTATAACGATAGAAGCTCATTGCAAAAAAAAAGAATCGTGTATAATGGTTAGTGTGGCTGATACAGGGGTTGGTATTGACAAAAAAGATTTGGAAAGAATTTTTGATAAGTTCTACCAGACAGCCGAACGTTCAACATCTGATATAAGTGGAACTGGTCTTGGGCTTGCGATATGCAAAGAACTTATCGAGTTACACGGAGGAAAAATATGGGCAGAAAGTGAAAAGGGTTATGGGGCTAAATTTATCTTTACATTGCCCCTTACAAATGATTAAATATGTGGAGGTTAGAATCATGGAAAAGACAATAAAAATACTCATGGTTGATGATGAAGAGGATTTTACTCAACCTATGGCTTTTTGGTTTAAAACAAAAGGATATGAAGTATCAGTAGCAAACAATGGAGAAACTGCTTTAGAAAAAATAAAGACGGTTAAGCCTGATATAGTATTTCTAGACCTTAATATGCCAGTTATGGATGGATTTGAAACACTAAAAAGAATAAGAAAAATTGACAAAAGTTTACCTGTAATAGTAATAAGTGCATATGCCGATCCAGAAAAATTAAAACAGATGCAACCCTATGCAATATCAGGTGTTTTCTACAAGGGAAGTGATTTTGAAGAAGGGGCAACGCTCATAGAATCAGTGTTAAGGACACATAAGAAACTTAAGAAATAGTTTTTACATCCATAGATTCTTATCTAAACTTCTATAATGAACTGCTTCGGAAATACAAGAAGCAGCTATCTTCTCTCTTTTATCTAAATCAGCAATCGTTCGAGCTACCTTAAGAATTTTATCATAACTGCGTGCACTGAGTTTTAACTCCCTTATCGCTGATTTAAGCAAAGCTTTTGCTTCATCTTCTAATACACAGTACTTCTGAAGATGCTTATGGCTCATCTGAGAATTAAAGAAAATTTTCTCTTTTTTAAAACGCTGTGATTGAATTTCCCTTGCTTCTTCTACTCTTTTCTTAATATTACTGGATGACTCTATAGCGATATCTTTACTCATTAGTTCATCTGTCTTTATGCCAGAAAGTTCTATGTGGATATCGATTCTGTCCAAAAGGGGCCCGGATATTTTACGACGATATTTCTGGATCTGGAAACTTGAACAGTGACATGGCTTATCCTGGGAACCAAAATAACCACAAGGACAGGGATTCATTGCTGCTACAAGAATAAAACGAGAAGGAAAACGCAAATGTTTCGTAGCTCTCGAGATACTCACAAATCCATCCTCTAAAGGCTGCCGCAAAGCTTCCAAAGAATCGCGAGAAAACTCTGGCAACTCATCAAGAAATAATACTCCATTGTGTGCTAAGGTTATTTCTCCTGGTTTTATATTGGTTCCTCCCCCTACAAGAGCAACACTAGAAGATGTGTGATGAGGAGAACGAAACGGCCTTTCTTTAACCAAAGGCTCGTTGCTATCCAAAAGTCCACATATACTATAAATTTTTGTGATCTCTAAAATCTCCTCAAAATCCATGTCAGGTAAGATTGTGGGAATTCTTCTTGCTAACATAGTTTTCCCTACACCAGGTGGACCTATCATAATAAGGTTGTGCATACCGCTAATACCAACTTCGATGGCACGCTTAGCAAGAAGTTGGCCTTTCACTTCAGAAAAATCAACATCGTACTTGGGGGCACTAAGAAAACTACTATCTTCTATTGTAAAAGATGGCTTGTCAATAACCCCTGAGAGAAAGGAGACTGCTTCAATAAGGTCGGAAACAGGATAGATATCTACACCTTTAACTAAAGCGGCCTCCTTAGCATTAGCTAAGGGCAAAATAATCTTCTTAGACAACTCCTTAGCCTTCATTACCATAGGAAATACTCCCTTAACTTCTCTAACTCGTCCCTCTAGAGAAAGCTCGCCAAGAATAACATATGAAGATAAATCCAAGTTTACTTGACGAGTAGAATTTAAGAAACATAGAGCAATGGCTAAATCAAAATGTGTGCCTTCTTTTTTAATGTTTGCTGGCGCTA
Source organism: uncultured Planctomycetia bacterium (assembly GCA_964455875.1). Taxonomy (GTDB): domain Bacteria; phylum Omnitrophota; class Gorgyraeia; order Duberdicusellales; family 4484-171; genus CAZWON01. The sequence continues at coordinate 21,781 of CAYVYZ010000018.1, forward strand.
AATTAATAGTAATCCTCTTAGAAGGAAACTCATAGCCAGCGTTCTTTATAGCAGATCTTACCCTTTCTCTGCTCTCCTTCACTTGGGCATCACCTAATCCAATAATATTAAGCGAAGGCAAACCTCTCTGAACATCTACCTCTACTTCCACAGGATATACTTCTAACCCTCTTATCCCAAAAGAAACTCCTTTTGAAACCATATTATCTCCTCTCACATAAAATTATCCCTCCACTGATTTTAACCCCCATATAATATCCTCCAAAATACTTATTTAGTAGTAAGCACTTTCTCAATCAAGATTCTAAGCTTATTTACCATTTCGCGAGGAAGAATAAACTGTGTTTTTAGTGTGGGCGTAGTAATAATGAACTCGAACATATTTGGATCTTGGGGAATCTTACGAACAGAAACTTGCATTTTGAAGGGATCCATTGCTTTTTGCCTTTTTATATTATTATATTCTACATCTATCATACCTTTAATCTTTCTCTTCGTCAAATTGTTATACAAATTGTAGTATTTTAAATCGTCTTGTTAACCTATTTGACTTTTTATCTCTATTATGGTATTAAAAATATAACTATGGAAAACTACCAGATACAAGATAAGTTAAAGAGTTTGGAAGAAGAGCTTGAAAAAACAAAATCGCAGTTTTATATATTCTACGAGCTCACTCAAGCAATGCGTACAACTCTAAGGCTTGATGAAATTTCTTATATTATCCTTACAGGATTAACTGCTCATCAAGGATTGGGTTTTAACCGTGCACTTCTTTTTCTCGTGGATGACTTAAGAAAGAAAATAAAAGGATTTATGGGCTTAGGACCTGTGGACACGGAAGAAGCAAATAGAATCTGGAAACTCATCGAAGAACAAAAAATGGATTTATATGCTTTGATAGAGACCTACAGAAGAATAAAAGAAGGCAAAATTCAGCCTAAACTCATGGAACTAACTCGCTCTTTGGAATTCCCTCTTGAGGAAAGTTCTGGTATTATATATGAAGCCTTGTATGAGGTAGTTCCTATCTATATCAAAAATCACGGCGATAAAAAATATGATAATGACCCCCTGATAAATAAACTTGACTTAAAAGAATTTGTCCTTGCTCCTTTATGGTCTAAAAACAATCCTCTAGGGATAATTATTGTGGATAACTATATTACCCGAAAGCCTATTACTGATGAGGATTTGCGGATTTTAACAATGTTTATCAATCAAGCTGCTGGCGCCATAGAAAATTCAAAGACTTACGAAGATACCCTTCTGCGTGCCCATACTGACACCTTAACATCCTTATGGAACTATGGTTACTTTCAATACAAATTAGATGAAGAGATAATGAAAGCGCGTGCTACTCATAATCAACTATCGGTGTTAATGATTGACATAGACGATTTTAAGAAATTTAATGACGCTTTTGGTCATCAGACAGGGGACGAAGCGCTAAAAGAAGTAGCGGAAGCTCTCCAACGGTGTTCAAGAAAAATGGATTTAGCCTGCCGTTATGGGGGAGAAGAATTCTCCTTTATCCTTCCTAATACTTCAAAAGAAGAGGCAATAACCATTGCAGAACGAATGAGAAAATCAATTGCAGAACATCCCCTTGCCAATGCATCCTTTACAATAAGTATAGGCATCGCTTCTTTCCCCCAAGATGCTCAAACTAAAGAAGAAATCATTCGTAAGGCAGACCTGGCATTATACCGAGCAAAAAAAGAGGGGAAAAATAAGGTAGTAGCTATTTAACAGGACTTGTTTCTTCTTGGGCAAAACGCACAGAGACAAGTTTTGATATTCCTCTTTCCTCCATCGTAACTCCATAAAGGACATCAGCCCTGCTCATTGTCTTTTTGTTATGTGTAATAACAATAAACTGTGAAGTTGGAGAGAACTCTACAAGTAACTGGTTGAATCTATCTACATTGGCCTCATCCAAAGGAGCATCAATTTCATCGAGCACGCATAAAGGAGAAGGCTTTACCTTAAAAATAGAAAAGATAAGAGCAATCGCTGTCAGCGCTTTCTCTCCTCCAGAAAGTAAAGAAACGCTCTGCAACTTCTTGCCCGGAGGCTGAACCTCAATTTCTACGCCTGACTCAAGTATATTCTCTTTATCTAATAGTACCAATTGAGCTCTTCCTCCTCCGAAAAGAAAACGAAAATACTTTTTAAACTCTTCCTCTATCTTGTTGAATGTTTCTAAGAAGACTTCCTTGGAAGTGCGATTTATTTTCTGAATTGCCTTCTTAAGACTTTCTTTCGACGACAATAAATCTTCCTTTTGAGTAGTAAGAAACTGATAACGCTCGTTTAACTCTTTGGCTTCATCAATTGCTACTAGATTTACCTCTCCCAATGAATCAATTCTCTTTTTAAGTTTGTCTCTTTCTGTCTCTAAATCGCTTAAAGGTATATTGCTTGAAACTTCTTCCAAAATAAACTCAACATTATAAACCTGTTTAAGATAATCAACTATTTTTGCTTTCTCAAAATTAATCTTTTGAGTCTCTAATCTTTTGTTATAAATCTTATTTCTTATCTCTTCAAGAATATTTTCTTCTTGCTTTAGTGCCTCCTGCAATAAAGTAAAACTATCCTCAAGCTCCTTTAATCTTTCTTCCTCTTCTTTTTTTCTTTCGTTCAACACCACTATTTTTTCCCTAGCTTCTTTAATCTTTTTCTCTAATTCTAAAATCTCGCCATTCAGATTTACCTTTCTGTCTTCTAAGGATCGTTTTTCTTTGTCAAGAGAAACTATTCTTTCTTCAATTCTGGCATGCTCTTCTTCAAAAAGAGAAAGTTTGGTCAAAATACTTTCCTTTTGCTCTTGAAGGGCTTTTATCTCTGTGTCTTTTTTAGCAATCTCTATCTCAAATTTATTTACTTCTTCACCAAAAACAACTGTATTGTTTTGAGATGACTCTAAATCTCTTATTGTGCTATCTAACCTACTTTCTACAAGAGACAATTCTTCTTTAATACTCTTTTGCCTATCCTCTACACTACTAATCTCTGCGGTTACCTCCTTAAGCTCATCTTCTATAAGAATCTTTTCTTCCTCCAATCGGGATATACTTTCAACGAGATTATCTTTTCTCTGAAGATAGTCTCTTAAATTATTATCTTTTTCCGTAATTATGTTTTCTCCTTCTTCTATTTGACTAACAATCTTTTGGGCAGTATTCTTGTTTTCTTCAATACTTCTTTTTAACTCTTCTTCTTCTTTGATTAAAAGGTTGATTCTTCTTGCCAGCTCCTCTTCAGGAAGAGAGATAATTTTAGCCTCTATTTCTGCTCTATACCTATAACTCCCTTCAAATTCTATGCGGCGGAACTCTACGCCTTTTAAGGAAGCAATTAGTTTATTTATATCTCTGGGATCCTCATCAAAAACCAAAGTAACTTTCTTTTTCAGGGGAAAATCATCATATTTAATCTTTAAATCTTTAAGAAACTCAAAATATGACCTTAACTCTACAAGCGTCTTCTCTATCTCCAATAGCTTTTGTTCTTGTTGCTCAATCTGCTCATTAACTTCCTTAAGCTGTCTTCTAAGTCTTGATTTATTCTCCTTAAGAGATGCAAATTCATTTTCTAATGTCTTAAGGATCTCTTCAAGGGAAGCCAACTGTTGTTTATGCTCCTCTAAATAATTATTAATTCTTGCCTCATCAAGGGTTAAACGTTTCTTTCTCGCAAGAATATTTTTTGCATGTGTCTCTAACTCAATTAAACTATTATTAAGCGTTGTCTTTTTCTCTTCCAGCTGTAAGATTAATTCTTTTTTATGAGCAATGTCTTTTTTCGCATCTTTAATCTTAATAACCCTGTCTTCTTTTAATCTTATAAGATTAGCCAACTCCTCCTGCAATCTTTGAGATTGACTATCTAAAGAGCCTAACGAATCCTTACCTTCCTCTATCCGCTTTTTATGCAGAGCAATTCTCTCTTTAGATTCTTTTTCAGAGTTGTTAAGAATGGCTAATCTTTCTTTTATCTCTTCTATTCTCTGTCGGTTGATTGTTATGTGATTAAGATATCCTTCAATACGGGAATTATAAGAAACTGTCTCTGAGTTAATCTCACTAATACCGTTACGTAGCTGGTTAATTTCTCTATCTATTGAATCTCTATCGGTACTCTTTTGTAATATATTCTCTTCTTTCTCCTTTTCCTTTTTCTTAAGATGTTCGATCTCGTTTGATAAAGCTCCTATCCTCCCATCTAGTTCCTTTGTCTTCATAGCTGCTATATTTTTCTCTACATCAATTAACCGTTGTCGAATTTCGTTGTACTTCTTGGCTTTCTCCACCTGTCTCTCTAAATAATTCATCTGGCGTTTAACCTCCAGAATAATATCATCGAGTCTTAGTATGTTTTCCTCAGTATCTTTGAGTTTTCGTAAGGTTTCCTTCTTTTTATCTTTATATTTGATAATACCACTTGCCTCATCAAAGATAAGACGCTTCTCTTCTGGTTTATAACTCAAAAGCATCTCTACTCTTCCCTGTTCTATAAAAGAGTAGGTATACTCTCCAATACCTGTGCCCATAAATAAATCTTGAATATCTTTGAGCCGACAGAGATTACGATTTATAAAATATTGACTTTCTCCCGAACGATAAAGTCTTCTTGTTACCGCAACTTCCTTGTATTCTATAGGCAGATAGTTATCTTCGTTAGAGAATATCAAAGTTACTTCTGCATAATTTAAAGGAGGGGTTGTGGCTGTTCCATTAAATATAACATCCTCCATCTTTGTACCTCTTAAAGACTTAGGGCTCTGTTCTCCTAAGGCCCACTTTATAGCATCAAAAACATTGCTTTTGCCACAACCATTGGGGCCTACAACTACTGTTATGCCGGGGCCAAATCTAAGAACAGTCTTGGAAGGGAAGGACTTAAAACCAAATAACTCTAAGCTCTTTAAATACATTAACTACTCTTGCTCTCTTTTATTTTTTTAATAAGCAAAGGGATAACTTTAAATAAATCCCCTACTATTCCATAATTAGCTATATTAAAAATAGGCGCATCGGGGTCTTTATTAATTGCAACTATTATTTTTGAAGACTGCATCCCCACAAGATGCTGAATTTGTCCAGAGATACCACAGGCGATATAAATCTTGGGAGCTACTGTTCTTCCTGTCTGACCTACCTGATGAGAATAAGGAATCCAACCACTATCTACAGCCGCCCGTGAAGCCCCGACAGCGGCACCTAGCACCTCCGCAAGTTCTCTAATCAATTTGAAATTCTCAGGCGCTCCCAAACCTCGCCCACCAGAAACTATAATATCTGCGTCAGAAAGATTAACCTTATATGCCTCCTCTTTAATAAAATCAATAAACCTACTTCTTATATCTACGAGCTTTTTATCCAAAGACTCCTCTATGATTTCTCCTTTTCGATTGGGGTTGGCTGGCAACTCTTTCATAACTTTATGCCTAACTGTAGCCATCTGAGGGCGGTAGGAAGGAGTAATGATTTGAGCCATGATATTCCCCCCAAAGGCAGGACGAGTTTGAATAAGAAGCCTACGCTCTTTATCGATATCTAATCCTGTACAATCTGCAGTTAAACCTGTTTTTATCTTTACCGCAATACGAGAGACTAAAGACCTACCCATTGTTGTTGCACCAGCAAGAAAAATCTCTGGTTTGTATTTATAGATGAGATGAGAAATAACATTGCCATAAGTCTCTGCGGTAAAATGAGCAAGTTCCTTACTGTCTACAACAATAACTTTATCTGCCCCTTTATCAATGAGCTGCTTTGCTTTGTCCTTAATATTGCCTCCCAGAAATACCGCTACGACTTTGGCATTTAAATCCTCAGCTAGTGTGCGTGCCTTGCCTAAAAGCTCAAAAGAAACAGAAGCAATTCTGCCTTCTTCCTGTTCTACAAAAACCCATACATCTGTGTACTGAGATAGGTCTTGTTTTACACTCTGGGGTTTATAAATTATAATGGCGTCAAACTTACATACTTCCTTACAGGCTCCGCATAGAGTACACTTATCTAAATCAATTACGGCAATCTTATCCTTTAAAACAATGGCAGAGAAAGGACATGCCTTTATACATAGACCGCACCCTACGCATTTCTCCTTGATAACTTCTATACCTTTTTTTCTCATAATAAGTGCTTTCTTAATTCACTAAATAATTTATCTACCGCCTCATGCGTCTCCCCGTCAAAGATCATACCACTTTCCCGTGGAGGGGGAGTGAATATTTTTACAACCTGTGTAGGAGAACCTTCTAAGCCAACCTCTTCATCTCTCAGCCCTAATTCACCTTTGCCCCAGACAGGAATTGACTGTTTTTTTGCTCTCATTTTTCCTCTTAAAGAAGGCATGCGGGGAACATTAATCTCTTTTACTACTGTAATAAGACAAGGTAAATCTACTTCCACAACCTCATAGCCATCCTCTAAAAGTCGTTCAAAAACTGCCTTTTTATTGCCCAAATCTATCTTATCGATTTTCCGCACATATGTAGCCTGCGGCCAATTCAAATGGGTGGCAATGCCAGGTCCTACTTGGGCTGTATCTCCATCAGAAGCCTGCTTACCACAAATCACCAAATCTACATTCTTAAGTCGTTCTATCGCCTTTGCTAACACTAAACTGGTAGCCCAAGTATCAGAACCAGCAAATGCCCTATCAGAAAGATGAATCGCCTCATCAATACCCAAAGATAATGCTTCTCTCAAAGCAGTATCAGCTTGCGGAGGCCCCATAGTTATAACTGTGGTAGTACCTGTATATTTCTCCTTCAACCTGACAGCTTCTTCAATAGCATACATATCAAAAGGATTGATGATAGAAGAGACTCCTTCTCTTATGAGGGTATTAGTTTCGGGGTTTATCTTTACCTCTGTAGTCTCGGGGACTTGTTTTATACAAACAACGATATTCATCTATTAAGGATACTATTTTATCTATAAAATGTCAATAATAAAGGGGGTAGAATTGACCCGAAGATAAGATTAACTAATTATTCTGATAGTTATTCTTGCGCATTTGTAAAACCCAGTTGTTGTAAGCATACTCTAATATCTCTCCTTTGGCGTAAGGGTCCATCTCTTTGACTCTTATCCCTATGCGCATTTTACCTTCTTCTTTTTTCTCCCACACAACTTCTCCCCGACAAGTAACTATGACCTCTCTATTAGGAATTTTAAATCTTACATCTACTTCTTGATTAAGCGATAATTCTGCCTCTGGAGCAATAAAACTTAAGCCTTGCCTAGAAAAATTTACCATGGTTCCTTTTGAGTAATCTTCTCCTTTAGAATATACTTTGAATTCCAAATTAATAGGGGCATCAAATCTTAAAAACCTCCTTTTTTCTTCCATATGTTTACCTCCTTATTCTTAAAAACCAGCGATAAAAAATAAAAAAGAGGCTATCTGCCTCCCACTTTACAGTATACTACAATATTTCCTTTTTTCAACTTAAGATTAACTACAAACACATCATTTTTTTCTCTCTAATAAAGCGAAAACTTCAAAATGATACGTATGAGGGAAAAAATCAAAGGGTTCAAAAAATAAAGGTTTGTAATAACTTGATAAATCGCATAAATCTATTAATAACGTCTTGGGGTTGCAGGAAGAATAGAAAAGATAAGGAGCCTTAATCCTTATAATCCTTTCTTTTATCTTTTTTGAAAGTCCACACCGAGGAGGGTTAACTACAATTAAATCAATATTTCCTTTAAGAGAGTTACTTGCCAAAAACTTCCTAACATCTGCACACACAAAGAAAATGTTATTGATGTTGTTCAAAGAGACATTTCTCTTTGCAGTTCTTATGGATGAAAAATTTAACTCTACCCCATAAATCAAATTAACTACAGAAGACAAAAATATACCGACACAACCTATACCACAGTATAAATCAAGGGCATTCTCTACTTTATAAGAAGAAGCGTAGTGCCTGATTTTTTTGTATAAAGTGCTTACGCCTTTAGAATTTATCTGAAAAAAAGTATCAATATCAATATTAAAAGAGTATTCATCTATCTTTTCTGTAATAAAATGGCTTTTATAAATAAGTCTT
>CAYVYZ010000019.1:0-21873 GCA_964455875.1 uncultured Planctomycetia bacterium
GTTTCAGCTACTTTTTATCTTACTGAGGAGTAAGATTAGAAATTATATCTAAGGACCGCTAGAGCAAAACTACAAAACTATATGCAACACCAAAAACCACAAAAGGCTCCTATGCTCTAAGGCAGGAGCTCAAACCGATATCCAGCTTACTGCCTACAACCTTGCCCCGTTAGACTTAGAGATAAGACACCAAAGGTGTTTATTATGGTTGCCTGAAGGCAGCCTATTTCTAACGGGGCGAGCGAGAATCAGCCGTGCAGCTGGTGTGGGTATAGGTTTACCCTGAATCGAACTTGTTCTGGTTCAGAGAAAGTGTGTAAGAGGTGGTGAAATTTCTTTGTTTATACGCGTGTTGCCTCATTAATAAATGTTACCGAAAGGATATTTAATTAAAGAGCATTTTTATTGTTATTGAGCCTAAATATTCTCTTAAGTTTTCTTTCTATGCTACGTCTTAATTGAAAAGGATTAAGGTCTTTCATCTGTTCTTTGAAAATTCGTTTAACAGAGGTTGATACATAGTTAGATTCTAATACTCTCTGATAAGGCGTCTTGGGCTTATCATAGCGCTTGATAACCTTAGAGACAATTCTTTTTTAGCAATAAGCTTAACCGAGGGGCAAAAAAGTTGTGGTACAATCTCCACTCAGAGGTGTATAAATCGTTCATTAAAGCCACTACCTCTGGATTATCTAATCTTTCATAACCAAGCCATTGCCTTAGGTGTGTCCAGTTTTTCTGCTCTATATGACAGTTGTCCTGCTTTTGGTAAGATCTGCTTCTGGTAAACTGGACAGAATTCTTTCTCTGGGTAAAATGTCTGAACAGATGCCAGTTCAAGAATTCGCTACCATTATCAGCATCAAAACCAAGTAGAGGGAAAGGCAGGGTATCTTCCACATCTTTAATTTGAGCCAACACCCCCCTTTTCTCCCTTTCCCCACACAGCACGTTGCTCACTCCAGCCAGTAGCGATATCTACAAAATTGACTATACTTACATACATTCCTTCTACCGAATCTCCACAATGTGCAACTGTGTCAGCCCCTAAAAAACCCGGCCTATTCTCATCCCATTGCTCAGTCTTGATGGGGATATGCTTCTTAAGTAGAGTGCCGGGTTTGGTGGTAGGTCTTCCTCGTCTTTTATATTTGACTCTTGTATCTTTAAGAATCCTATCAATAGTAGCGGGGGATATCTTTAATAGGGTTTTGGCTTGTTCTAATGATAAAGGAGAGTATTCTTTAGCATAATAAGGTAGCCACAGAGGGAGGATAAATTTAAAAAGTTTAGAGCAAGGCAGGTTTGCTGCTAACCATATACGCTTTAAAGGTTCTATTACAGAAGGGTTATTATATTTGGAAGGTTTACCTCGTTTCTTAGGCGCAGGCTTGGTAAACCGCTTAAAGTTATTAAGAAGCCTTATAGCATGTTTTCTATGGTAGTTGCAATTTAGACAGAATTCAGTAAGGATAACAGATTTTTCTTTCTTAGAAACTTTTTTATACCGTCCATAAATACTTTCTAAGTATTCCATCTTGGCTTTAATGGTCATAATATACCTCCTTCTGGAGGTATATTTTCGGTAACATTATTTATGAGTCAACGAAGCAATTTAGATTTAATTTCGGTAACATTTAATATGAGTCAATTCGGGAGAAGGTATCACCTTGCCTATCTTGCAGAGCCTTGATATAATAAAGCTGGTTATTGCCTTTGCCCTATTAGGGCCGCCATCTTAATATTCCACAGGAAATTTATGAAAAGGAGGTAGAGAGGATGTTAGGTGGGTTTATCAAATATGGGATATATTTAGGAGGGATTTTTTTCTTAGCGGGTGGATCTCTGTTAGTTGTTGATATGTTGCAACCCCTTAACCTTTCATTCGGAATTTTGTATATACCAGCAATTATTATTTCTTTTTATCTTGGTATCCAACTATTGTGCTTGAATAAGGAAGTTTATACTCTTGCCATGTTTTTGTTGCGTTAGCTCTTTTGTTTCATGCTTGGCAATTACAGTCAGCCATTGATTATGGAGGAACAGAAAATGATTTTGATGTTTTAGATAACACGACGCTTGGGCAATTTAAGCTAAGGAAAATAATTGAAATCTTCTTAAACGCGTATATACTATTTTCTCTTAGTATAGCAAGGACACACCGAAATGATTTTTATTAGACAAATAGGTCAAATAATTATTGTGTAAAACAGTATAGAGGATTTATTTGTTATAATAAATCGAGGAAAAAGTTATTAAAAATTATGAACTACATTTCTCTGGTAGGCATTGCTATATTTTTAGGTGTTTTTGGAGGAAAGATTTTTCGCCGGTTTAGAATTCCTCAGGTGGTGGGCTACATCATCGTGGGGTTTCTTCTTGGGGAATCCGTACTGAATATTTGGACAGAAACAGACGTTAATGCTTCTAGCCCCTTAGTTAATTTTACTTTAGGTATTATCGGCTTTGTTATTGGATCAGAGCTGAAAAGCAAGGTGTTTAAAAAATACGGACGCTCAATATATATCATGCTTATAAGCGAAGGCATGCTTGCATTTCTAGCAGTATTTTTAGTCACTACACTTCTTACCAAGCAGATGTATTTAGGACTACTTTTAGGGGCTATAGCTTCAGCGACCGATCCCGCTTCAACAGTTAATGTCTTGTGGGAGTACAAAGCGCGGGGTCCTTTAACTACCACGTTAACGTCTATAGTTGCTTTAGACGATGGGTTGGCGCTTATTTTATATGGCTTGGTAAGTGTGTTTTCTAAGGCAATGATTGCTCACGAACAGTTTTCTTTAGTCCATTCCATAGGCTTTCCTCTGTTTGAAATTCTTCAGTGCTTTGCTTTAGGGTTAGCTGGCGGAGTAGTTTTGTCAGCGCTTATTTCTCGTACAAAAGAGCCAGGGTTGTCCATATCATTAGCCTTAGGAATGGTGGCGTTAGTCGTTGGTTTAGCAATTTATTTTAAATTAGATTTGATACTTTCCAGTATGGTTTTAGGGGCCTCCGTTGTAAATATTATCCCCAAGATAAGTGAGAAAATGTTCGAGATGATAAAAGAGATGACTACACCCTTATACATCTTTTTCTTTGTGGTTGTAGGAGCAAGCCTTGATGCTCATACTTTTGTTCAAACATCCGTTATTTTAATAATTCTAGGATATTTGTTGGCACGCAGCTTAGGAAAGATTTTAGGAGCGACTTTTGGTGCTATAGTTTCCGGAGCAAAAAAGACAGTTAAAAAATTTACCGGTATCTGTTTATTCACTCAAGGTGGGGTAGCAATGGGACTGGCGATGTCTATAGCGCATAATTTAAGTTATATAGGAGAGGAAGGAAAGAAAGTGGGGGGGATTATTATAAGCGTTGTAGCTGCAACTACATTTGTGGTTCAATTAATTGGGCCAGTTTTTGTTAAGTTAGGTATTATGAAAGCGGATGAAGCAGGTAGAAATGTTACTGAAGAGGATATCATAGATTCTTACAGAGTGAAAGATGTTATGCGCAAGGATTTTACTACCATAGCTGAGAATACACCGTTGGGTAAAATTATTGAAACCATAAAGGAGAAAGAATCTTATCACTTTCCTGTGGTTAATAGAAAAGGAGAACTAATTGGATTAATCTCTCTGGGCAACTTACGTGCAGTGCTTGCTGAAGAGCAGCTAAATGAGATTATATTGGCAGAAGATGTAGCCTCTCCTGTGCACACCCTTCTTTACGAAGATCAGCCATTAAGGAGCGCTTTTGAAATATTTAACAAAAAAGCCGTGGATTATCTTCCTGTAGTAGAGAAGGAAGGTTCAAAGAAAATAGTAGGAGTCGTTGAACATTACCCCTTAATAGAATTAATTAATAGAAAGCTTTTTGAGCGCCAGCACGCCTTAGAATTTCAATCCTGAAGAATTATTCTTATTCTCCCTTTATAATTTACCCTAAAACTACACAAAAATTTTGTCCCATCTGCTTTAAGTTATGATAGAATAATTTGCTGTAAGGGAGGCACAAGACTATAATGGACGGTTTTACCCCCCTACAATTAGATGCTTTAAAAGAGATAAGCAGTATAAGCGCAGGAAGTGCTTCTACTGCTCTCTCGCAGTTCATAAACAAAACCGTCAAAATGCACCCCCCTGATATTGTCCCCTTGAGCCAGACAGCCGACTGTTGTTCATATGGTGAAACAGACATTGTTATTATGCATTCCCAAATACACAAAGGGTTAGTGGGCAAAATAATTTTTACCTGTTCCAGAGGTACTCTTAGGTTTTTATTTCGTATGTTATTAGGGGATGAACATAACACCTCCAGAGACTGTTTAAGCGAAATGGAGCAATCTTCTTTAAAAGAAATAGGTATGATGATGTTCGGCTCTTATGTTAAGGTTTTAGGCGGCGTCATAGGCAGACCTCTTTTGATAAAACCACCCCAGCTTTGGATAGGGATAAAGGAGGAAAGTGCCCCTTACATTTCAGAACATATTCTGGTTTCCTTGCGCAATACATTGTGTTTTAAATCGCATCTGTGGGTTGAAGAGGAGACACTTCTGTCTATATTTTTAGTATTTATTCCCCAAGATGAGTACATTAGAGTTTTATTAGAAGCGGTAGGATTTACAAACAGAGCGTAGTACAAATATGGAAGAAAAAAGGATACTTTTAACGGATCTTATAAAAGAAGTTAGCGATAAAGCCCTGTTTCTGGATAGACTAGATGAATTTATAGAGTGGGTGATGAGCAAGACTTCTTTCATTGTTGATAGTGTAGTGAGTGTTCTGGTAGTAAGATACCCCAATAAAAATCGTCTTTACATTAAAATTGAACAGCCTGTAGATGAAATTTATCTCGATAGGGTTACAAAAGATACCCTCGATGCTTTACGCAACTTATCACAAGATTTACAGGCGTCGTATTCTGAGAAGATACTATATGGGGAAGACAAAATAATTTCTCAAGAAAGTCGTTCTGAAAATCTTCCTTATGCTTTTCATTGTGCCCCTTTTGTTGTTAAGAATAACATTTTAGGAGGGTTTTCTATAGCCACCAATAAACAGGCAGAAATTTTGCCCTACAAGATTAATATGTTTAATTCGTTTGTTAACCAGGTGGCATTGGGCATAGAAAGCATTAAAGCAAAAGAAGAGGTAGTTAAGCAAGCTAGGCTGATTGAAGAGAACAGAGCAAAAATGGCGGCTGTCTTGTCTAGTATGCACGAAGGTTTGATTATGGTCGATAATAACAACCGCATTGTATTTTCTAACCCTGCTGCCCAGAATATGTTGCATATAGAGGAGGCTACCCAAGAAATACCTGGTGAATTTTCTCCCATATTTTTATCTCTCCTAGAAAAACTCCATAAGGAAAATAGAAAAATGGTTAGTAAAGAAGTAAAGACTCAAGATGACAGAATTCTTCAGGTAGAAATAAGCCCTGCTTTAGGCACACAGGGAGAGGTAATAGGGTCTGTAGTGCTTTTAAGAGATATTACCCGGCTTAAAGAAATTGAGCGCATGAAGTCAGAATTTATCTCTACCGTTTCTCATGAATTGCGCACTCCTCTTGCTACCATAAAAGAGGCAATTTCTCAGGTTTTAGAAGGACTCTTGGGGGAAACCACTGAAGCACAAAGGGAATTTCTCACAATATGCTTAGAGGATATAGAGAGATTAACAAGAATAATCAATGGTCTTTTGGATATTTCTAAAATAGAAGCCAACCGGCTGCGTATAAGAAAAGAAAACATTGATATAGTAAAGCTGGTTAAAGGCGTGGTTAATTCTTTTACACCACGTTTTAAGGAAAAAGGGTTAGAGGCAAAAACAGAATTTTCTCACGAATACTTAGAGGTCTACTGCGATAGAGATAAGATCATTCAGGTATTTACAAATTTAATAGGCAACGCAATAAAATTTACCGAAAAGGGATATATAAAAATTCGAGTAGAAAAAAAAGATGGATATGTGGAGTGTATGGTTGAAGACACAGGGAAAGGCATTGCTGAAGAGAACTTACCTCGGGTTTTCGACAAATTTATGCAATTCGGAAGAGAATACGGCCCAGGAGAGAAAGGCACAGGTTTGGGTTTAGCTATAACTAAGGGGATAGTCGAACTGCACCGAGGCCGTATTTGGGTAGAAAGCAAGCTTGGGAAAGGGACAAAGTTTTTCTTCACCTTGCCAGAATACAGAGCCGAGGAAGAGAAGTTTTATGAAGAGGTTAAATCCGTCATAAGTGAAGAGGGGTATTCACAAGAAAGGCTGATTTTTATTGCTCGGATAGATAAGAAAGAAGAAATATCTAAGGTGCAAATTAAAGAGATAGCAAAAACATTGCAGGATATATTGGAAAGACAAAGAAGAAGAGATGTTGTTGTTACCAAAGACGACAAACACATTATAATTATTTCTTATGGAGGAAAAGAAGAAGTTAATCAAAAAAGACACGAGTTAAAAAAATTATTGAAAGAGGTAATTCTTGAGAAATCTGCCGAGACAGACTTAGAATTTTCCTATGGCTGTTTTGTGTTAGCCTCTGACGACGAGGACATTCAAGAAACCCTAGATAATTTCTGCGCATCTTTAATTAGCGAGAAAGAAGAGCGTTTAAGAAAGAAAATAATGGTGGTTGATGATGATGAGGAGGTTGTAAATTTTGTTAGAAGCGCCCTTAATAATATGGGATACACCAACGTTATCCAAGCTTACAATGGAGATGAGGCGCTGGGCTATTTAGAAAAAGAGCTGGTTGATTTAATTATCCTCGATATGAAAATGCCAAAAATGAGTGGATACGAAGTTATCGGCCGCTTAAAAGAGGATAACAGGACAAAAGACATATCCATTCTGATTATGTCAGGGTATAAAGTAGAATATGAACGGTTAAATGAGTATGTCAAAAAGAAGGCTATTCCTATTATAGGGAAACCTCTTAATATAAAAGAACTCAAAAAATTGGTAGATTACCTTCTTTAATATAAAGATATTGACAGAAGCCACAATTTGTGTTAGGGGGAAAAGAGGGAATAATGCAGATACTCGTTGCTGATGATAACAAAGAGTTAAGGGATATCTTACAGATGTTTTTAGAGAAAAAAGGTTACAAGGTAAAAGTTGTCTCTTCTGGGGATGCTGCTTTAGAGGAATTAAGAACAGAAAATTATGATTTAGCCTTTATTGACCACAATATGCCTGAGGTTACAGGTTTAGAGCTGGTGAAGTTTGTTAAGCAGAACAACTTAAAGACAAAGACTGTTATTCTGACTGGTTATCCCGCCATGAGAGATTTTTTTGCCAAATCAATCGGGGCAGATGATTATATTTCCAAGCCGTGCTCTCTGGATGAGGTTGAAAAAATCGTAGTTAAATACAAGGAGGATAATTGAAAGCTTTAATAGAAGAGTTGTTAAGAGAGGGTCTCATTACCCAAGCCCAACTAGAGGAGGCAGAGATCAAGCAAATTGGCGCTAAGAAACCTCTTCAGGATTTGTTAGTGGAAATGGGCTTTGTTAAAGAAGAGGATATAATAAGAATACTTTCTAATATATTCCACATGCCCATTGCTAAGTTAGACCCCTCTTCTATTGACCCACAGGCAGTAAATGCTATTCCCTACGACTTAGCAAAACGTTATGGGGTCTTTCCTATCCGCAAGGAAAATAATACCCTTTTTCTTGCAATGAGCGACCCCGTTGATGTAGTGGCAGTAGATGAGATAAAGGCACAGATAAATATGGAAATAGAGCCTTTGCTGGCTACAAAAAGTGACATCGATGCCTGTATTGAAAAGTACTACAACTCTCATGATGTTCTTTACGACTTATTTAAAAACCTTGCTATAGAAGAAAAAAAAGTGTGTCCTCTTGAAGAGGGGCCCGATGGTTTGTTGATTCCTGCAAAAGAATCCCCTCAGTATGGTCCTGTCACAAGAATGATGAATTTTCTGCTTAGCGATGCCGTAAGCAACCGGGCAAGTGATGTGCATATTGAACCTCAAGAAAATTCTGTAAGGATACGTTACCGCGTAGACGGGGATTTAAGAGATGTAATTGAAGTTCCAAAGCAGTTACTTTCCCCAATAGTTGCTCGTATAAAAGTCATGAGTAATTTGGATTTAGCAGAGGAAAGAAAACCGCAAGATGGTCGCACAAGCATTTTTAGTCATGGAAGAAAAATAGATATAAGAGTTTCTGTGCTCCCCACATATTATGGAGAAAAAGTCGTTTTAAGAATTTTGGATAATAAGCAGGCTAAAATTCAATTAGAAACATTGGGTTTTAATGAGGAGCAGCTACGTTTAGTTAAAGACATGTGTCGTAAGCCCCAGGGCATAGTTTTGGTTACAGGACCGACAGGAAGTGGAAAAACCTCTACTCTGTATGGCGCAATTAATTTTATCAAAAACGATGCTAAAAATATTATTACCATTGAAGACCCTATAGAGTATCTTATCGAGGGCATAACTCAGATTCAGATTAACCCTATAAAAAATTTTACTTTTGCTACCGGATTAAGAAGTATTTTGCGCCAAGACCCTAATGTAATTCTTGTGGGCGAGATAAGAGACAAAGAAACAGCGGAGATTTCTTTTCGAGCAGCCTTAACAGGCCATTTGGTTTTATCCAGCTTGCACACTACAGGCGCAGTACCCACCATTACTCGCCTTTTAGATATTGGGTTAGAGCCGTATCTTATTGCATCTTCTCTTGTTGTCATTATTGCACAGCGTCTTGTAAAACGTGTATGTATCCACTGTAAAGAGACCTACGAGCCTAACAAAGAGATTATAGAAAAAGTCCAACCCTATTTAGACAAGCTAAGAGTAGAAAAATTTTATCATGGTCGAGGATGCAATAATTGTCTTTTTACGGGTTTTTTTGATAGAGTAGGTATTTTTGAGATTTTAACTGTTACTGACGAGATAAAACGGCTCATTACCGATAGAAAAGAGGAAAAAGTTATTCTTGAAGCAGCCCAGAAGGAGGGATTCAAAATGCTCTTAGAAGACGGTATTGCTAAGGCAGCAGAAGGGATTACTACCTTAGAGGAGGTGGCGAAGGTAGTAGATATTGGCCTTGTTGAGAAAAAGGAGGTGTCTTTTGATGAGCAAACTAAGAGAGCACCTTTAATCTTAATTGCTGATGACGAAGAACATATCAGAAGGATTTTAGAAGTACGACTTAAAAGCGCAGGATACGATGTTATAAAGGCTTCAAATGGCAAGGAGGCTGTTGAACTTGCTATCAAAGAGAAGCCAGATCTAATTATTATGGATATTATGATGCCTCAAATGGATGGTTTCCAGGCAACAAAGACTTTAAAGTCCCGCTTGGAGACAGCAATTATTCCTGTGATGATGTTGACTGCCAAGAAAGACATAGATAGCGAGTTGAAAGGGATTGATATGGGGGCAGATGATTATATGACTAAACCCTTTGATGGTCAAAGATTGTTGGCACGGGTTAAGATGCTTCTAAGACGTAAAATAAATCCCCAATAATTGGTTTATTAAAAATAAAAATCTGCTATAATATAACAAGAGACAAAAAAGATGTTGTTAATTATTCTACTCATTGTGGCTCAGATTGCTGTAGTAGCATTTCTCATTTTCTCCCCTCGTAAACCCAAAGAGCCCAGCTTATCCAGTATATCTTTTACGGAAGAGAGTTCTCCCGAACAAGATTTACAGAATACAATGGAGGAATTTAAAAAAGAACTGAGTGTAAAGAGTACCAGGATAGAAGAGCTGGAGAAAGAGTTAGCTTCTACCCATAAACAAAACAGCGAACTTCAGGAAGAAGTAGATAAGTATAAGAAGTCTGTATATTCTCTTCAGGCAGAGTTAGACCAATTGCGGAAGAGAAACATCCAGTTAGAAGAAGCAGCAGAAGAGAAAGTACGGCAAGAGAGTTTTTCTCAGCAGGGAACAGAGGAAGCCTCTCAACAGGAACCAAAAGAAGATATCTATAAACTCAATGGGAAAGAACAAGAACCCTCTATAAAATCAGAAGAAGCCGAAAATCTAAAAGAGTTTTTGAAGGCTAAAGAAAAGTCTTCAGATGAACAACCCTCTCAATCAGATGAGCAATCCTCTCAAGAAGAGAATCTTTCCTAATTTTCTATATACCCAGACAGTAATTATAGATTAAATTATTCTTGTGTTTTTATGTGCCTGTGGTAGATTATATTACTAACAATGATAAAAGAAATAGCAAAACCCAAACTGCAAAATCCTATTCTTATTGTTGCTTGGCCTGGTATGGGAGAGGTTGCCTACAGGACAGTTTTATTTTTGAAAGAAGTTTTAGATTTTAAAATGTTTGCCAAGCTAGAAGCAGCAGATTTTTTTAAACCTGCAGGTGTTATTGTAGAAAAGGGTATTTTAAACCTTCCGCATATGCCAGCTGGGTTTTTCTACTATTACAAAGCAAAGAATCAACCTCATATCATTTTATTTTTAGGAGAAGCCCAGCCTCCTTTAGAGTATGCCCAGGAGCTTGCCCAAGCGGTAGTAAATTTTGCTAAAAAATATAAGACAAGATTGATTATAAGCTTTGCTGCGAAGCCAGAGCCAATTGACCATCGTTCTGAGTCTAATATCTGGATGGCGACTACGCATAAAGAACTGTTAGACAACTTTAAACAACTCAACATAAAAATTCTTAGCGAAGGTCAGATAAGTGGGTTAAATGGTCTTATCCTTGGCATAAGTAAAAAGAAAGGAATAAAAGGAGTGTGCCTGTTGGCAGAAATACCATTTTATACAGTTCAGATTGAAAACCCTCGTGCCAATGCCAGCCTTTTAAAAGTAATTGATGACTACCTCAAGTTAAATTTGAACCTAACCCCTCTTATTGAAAGAGCAAAGTTCATTGAGGCAGAAATTGATAAATTGATGAGCTATCTTAAAGGAGAATCACAAACTCCTCCTCCTTTAAGTGAGGAGGACATTGAGCGCATAAAGAAAGATCTTTCTGCCTATACAAAACTTCCCCAGTCAATAAGAGAAAAAATCGAGGGGCTTTTCAAAGAGGCTCAGAAGGATATATCAAAAGCAAGAGAGCTCAAAGACGAATTGGACCACTGGAATGTGTATAAGGATTACGAAGATAGATTTTTGGATTTATTTAAAAAAGATAAAAGAGAAGGCATTCACTAATTTCCTGCAGTTTCCCTTCATAACACCGTTCTTGTATTGATTATTGAAAAATAGGAATTGACTATGAATGAAAGTTTTTTGAAAGTAAAAGACATAAGAGCACAGGAAGAAAAAGCACGGAAGATCGGCTTAGATGAGCGCATACTTATCGAAAACGCCTCAAGCAACTTAAGCTGTATTTTAAAAAGGCTGAATTTAGGTAAGCATGTTGTAATTGTGGCAGGAAGGGGTAATAATGGTGCCGATGTTTTAGCGGCAGGAAGAAAACTATTAGCTTCCTCCTACAAGGTTAAAATAATAATTGTTGCTGAGAAGAAATTGAACAAAGAAAGTCTTTTTCAATACAGAATTCTCCGCAAACTTACGAAAAATATTTATATTGTCCGCAACAAAAAGGGCTTAACCAAGCTTAAGAGACTTCTACAAAAGGGAGACTTTGTTTTAGAAGGAATTTTAGGAATTGGACTTAAAGGAGAGGTAAGAGGTTTTTTGAGAGAGGTAATAAGAGCAATCAACATCTACGCAAAGAGAATCGTTTCTTGCGATATCCCCTCAGGATTGCATCCGGAAACAGGAGAGGTTATGGGAGAAGCTATAAAAGCAGATTACACCATTACTTTTATTGCTCTTAAAAAAGGATTTTTATCCAAAGATGGCAAAAAACACTGCGGTAAAGTGTATGTTACCGACATTGGAATATAGAATATTTAGATTGAGGGAAACTTTACTAAAAGGAGGTTCTGTATGAAAATAAGTTGGCTTGGCCACGCTTGTTTTTTAATTGAAACCTCTTCCAAAATAAAAATAATAACCGATCCTTATCAACCAGGAGCTTTTTCCGGCGCAGTAAAGTATCTACCCATTGGGGAGACAGCCGACATTGTTACGATTTCTCATCATCATGCTGACCACGATTTTACCGAAGGATTAACAAGTGCTACCATTATTGATGAAGAAGGTCAATTTACAGTTAAAGATGTTAAAATAGAAGGCATAGGCAGTTTTCATGATTCTTCTTTGGGTTCACAGCGGGGTAAAAATATCATTTTTATTATAGATACAGAAGGGTTAAGGATTGCCCATTTTGGCGATGTAGGAACTTTAGACTTGGATTTCGACAGACTCAAAGATATCGATGTTGCTATGATTCCTGTGGGAGGAGTTTTTACTATAGATTATAAAGATGCTACCTTCCTTTTAAAGAAATTACAGCCGAAGATTTTTATCCCCATGCACTTTAAAACCCACAAGTTAGAGTTTAACATAGACGGAGTAGATAAATTTCTTAAGGATAAAACTGGGATAGAGAGAAAAAAAGAGCTTGTTATCAGCAAAGATTCTTTAGATGAACAGACAAAAATAGTGGTCCTTGAGCATTTAAGATAAAGGTTAGCTAATTATAAATGAGAGAGAAAATTACCTTAAGTCATGGCGATGGAATGCAAGAGGCTTACAATCTTATCCGTGATATGTTTCTTCCGGCACTTTCTAATCCTTATCTTGATAAGCTGGATGATGCAGCGAACATAGAAGATTTTGTTTTCACATGCGACTCTTTTACAGTTAAACCCATATTTTTCCCTGGCTCTGATATAGGAAAGCTTTCTGTGTATGGAACAGTTAATGATATATGTGTTAGCGCAAGCGTGCCGTTATATTTGAGTTTAGCAATAGTTGTAGAAGAAGGATTTAGTTTAAGTACTTTAAAAAAGATAATCTCTTCCGTAAAAGAAGCTACTGAAATATCAGGCACTAAGATTGTAAGCGGCGATTTTAAGGTTGTAGAAAGAAAGAAAGTGGATGGGGTATTTATAACAACATCAGGTATTGGAAGAAAACTTAAAAGAAGCCCTTCCTTAAGCAAAATTAAGACAGGCGATAAGATTATTATTACCGGAGGGATTGCTGAGCACGGAATAACCATTCTTCTTAGCCGAAACAAAATCTTTGAGTTTAACATAGAAAGCGATTGCCAAAGTCTCGTAGACATTCTTATTCCTTTTTGGAAAAGGTTTCCCAGGACAAAGTTTATGCGTGATCCCACGCGAGGAGGTTTGGCAAGTGTTCTAAACGAGATTGTGCGTGGCACAAAGTTGGGGATAAAAATTTTTGAAGAAAGAGTGCCTTTAAGAGAAGACGTCAAAGTAGCTACTGAACTTTTAGGTGTTGACCCTTACTATTTAGCTTCCGAAGGTAGAGCGGTAATTATTCTTCCCAATGAAGACGCCAAAGAGGCCGTAAAATTCTTACGTACATTGGGCTGTAGAGAAGCAGCAATCATTGGAGAAGTGGTCAAGACCAAAAGCGTAATAGTTAAGACTGTTTCCGGAGGAGAACGCCTGCTTGATTTTTCCTATTCTCTTACTTTGCCGCGAATATGCTAAACAGTGTATAGTGAATAGCGGATAGCGATTGGTGGGTTGAAAAATTCCAGCATTGAAAATCAAGTATCTACGATCGAGTAATCAGTATAAGTTGTATATGAAAGGGTGTCTGAATAGTTTCTTAGACTAAGTTCTATGAGCTAAGAGCCAATAGCTACGAGCTATTTATTGACTACGGGCAGTTAACATGTATGAAGAGAGGTTTTACCGATATTATCTTAATAATGAATTTAATCTGGAGATAGCCTATCAGGAGAGCGATCTTTATATTATCTCCCACAATGCCCTAGATAAAAAGTCGGCTTTGAGTATTTTGATTGATTATTATACTCAGATAGAGAATTATATTAAAAAGAACCCTAAGTTTTTTAGTTCGCTTTCACCTTTAAAATTTGACGCAAACGCACCTTCCATTATCCAAGACATGCTAAAAGCCGCTGAAATCTCGGGTATAGGGCCTTTTTCTGCGGTTGCCGGTGCAGTTGCCGCTTATGTAGGCAGTGAGCTCCTTAGATTTTCAGAGGAAATAATTGTAGAAAATGGAGGGGACATTTTCTTAAATATTAAACAAGACAGAAAAATAGGAGTTTATTTGGGAAACAATTTTGACCCCTCTTTTTTAACGCTTAAGGTTAAAAAGAGAAATTATCCTTTTGGTATATGTAGTTCTTCTTCTACAATTGGACACAGCATTAATTTTGGAGAAGCTGATTTAGTTATGGTGTTGGCAAAAAGCTCTATTATAGCCGATACCTTTGCTACTCTTTATGCAAATATGATTAAAAGCGAGGAGGCAATTAAAGAAGTTTTTAAGAATGCAGAACGCAATCAATTTATTGAGGCAGTTGCCGTTGCTTTTAATAGAAAGTTATTTTTCTGGGGAGCGATTGAGGTAGATGGATAACAGAAGAAAAGTTCCCGACCAAACTTTAATAAGACTTTCCTATTACTTGCGCGCCATTAATTATTTTTTAAATAAAGACAAAGAAATGATCTCCTCTAAAGAATTTGCGGATTTTTTAAACATAAGCTCCCACCAGTTACGCAAGGACCTTTCTTATTTTGGCCAGTTTGGGAGAAAAGGCGTGGGGTACAATTTGCGGTTTCTTAAGAAAAAAATCCAAGACATCTTAGGTCTTAACCGCACATGGAATGCGTGTATTGTTGGTTTTGGCAATTTAGCCAGGGCAATATCTTTCTATAAGGGATTTAAAGAGCAGGGAATTTTGATAAAGGCAGCTTTTGATATCGACAAGAAGAAGCAGAACAGAAACTACGCCGACGTTAAAGTTTTTCCTTTAGATAAAATGAGGGCGGTTATTAGACATGAGAGTATAAAGATAGGCATTATTACTGTTCCAGAAGGGGAAGCACAGAAGACAGCAGAGAGGCTTATGCGTTACGGAATCAAGGCAATTCTAAACTTTGCCCCTGTAAAGCTGAATCTGCCTTCTTATATGATAATAAAAGACGTGGATTTATCATGTCAGTTTTCCTGCCTTACTTACCACCTTAAGAATAAGTAGATAGAAGTACAGTTTATAAAATAATAGTCTGGAAATCGCGAGGAATAATTATTTTTTGTTTAAGCGGCTGAAGTTCTTTTTTTATTCGCATTGTTTCTTTTTTGTTTGACAGGAGAAAATGAATAGGAATTATCTTTTTAAGGAGAGTATCTTTAAATGTTCGGGTGAGACTTTTAGCATCAGTATGCATCCTGTAAAGGGAAGGGTGTCTGTTAAAAAAATAGGAAGAAGCTGTGCAGTCATGTATGAGATAAGTACATTCTAAAGCAGTCTGGATAATTTTTTTGGAAAGAGCTGTATCAGAACTATAAAACAAAGATTTGTTTTTCCAGTTAAAAAGCACACCGAATGACTGTGACTTATGTTTATTGGGGACGGCTTTTACATATAAATTTTTAAGTGAGAAAAAAATAGGTTTTTTAAAAACATCTATATAGTGTACAGAAGGGTAATCTTTGCTATTTAACTTAAATAGACCCACCATTTTTTTGATTATATTTAATGTTTTTTTATTGCTGAAGATATAAAGAGGCATTGAGGTATAAGCACAAGCGTGGATGAAATGTGGCAGGCCATATAGATGGTCGGGATGCTCATGGGTAATAATTATATGCCTTATCTTTTTGTAATTAATGCCGAGTTTTTTAAGTTTATATACAATGGAGCCACTACAGTCAACCAGCAAATATAACCCTTTATACGTGAACAGGAATGAGGTGTTGTCCCGATTCTTTGAGGGAATACTTGCCGCTGTTCCAAGAAAGGTTATTTTTGCCATACAATAAATTATAGAAAAAAAATATTATTGCGCAAAGCAATTTATTTATTGCTTTTCACAGGCTATTGTGGTATATAAATCTTACTTAAGAAATTGCGCGGGTGGTGGAACAGGCAGACACATACGTTTGAGGGGCGTATGGCGAAAGCCGTGGGGGTTCAAGTCCCCCCCCGCGCATATCTTTACCTCTTCCTGCTATGCCTTAATAAGCCTAACGCGTGTTTTCACATATTACTTGGATGCAATAAAGTCTTTTCGGTCATCCCGGCTAATGTCGGGAATTGCATGCAACTTGTCGCATATAGCACTGTCGCGCTTACGCATCTACAAACATAAGGAAAAGTGACCCTCAATATAGATCAAGACCAGTAGGAATGTTTTCTTCTAAATCCCACTCTTCATAAGTATCTTTGGGCAATTCATATAAGAACATCGATGCTCTTGATACGATAAGGCCATTTCTAAATGTATATTTATTTTGAGGGTAAGTGATATAAAGGATAGATTTTGTTCGTGTGGTTGCCACATAGAAGAGGCGACGTTCCTCCTCTAACTGCCCAAGGTTATTAATCGCTTTAGGGTGGGGGAATTCATAGTCGCTGAAACCAATCAAAAATACTACTTCCCACTCCAGACCCTTTGCCTGGTGGATAGTGGTAAGGACAAGAATTTCATCTTTGTCGCGATAAGATACCACAGTTTCTCCTTTAAAATCTTCGTAAGAACTTAATTCTAAAACGAACCTTTTTATGGTAGGGAAACCACGTGCCATTTTTGCAAGTTCTTCTAAATCAGAGATTCTGTCGTCGGGATTATCGAAAGTAATATAACAGTAATCACGATATGTTTTAAGTATCTCTCTTATTGCTTTTTCCGGCGATTTTATTTCGCTTATGAGCTGAATAGTATTATTAAATTCTTTAAAACCTTCCTTTTGTTTTTTAGGAAGATTTTTTATGATTTCTTTGATAGGTTTTCGTTTAATCCGCCACTCTTCCCATATGCGATGAGAAAAGCTTCTTCCAATCCCTCGGTGTAAGGACAAGGCTCTTTTAAAAGACAGCTCGTCTTTTGGATTGATAACTGTTTTTAGATAAGAAAGGATATCCTTAATATGAGCTTGTTCAAAAAAGCGCAAACCCCCTCTTACAAAGTAAGGAATGTTCCTTTTTAAAAGCTCCACTTCCAGTTCTAAAGCTTGGAATCGGGAGCGAAAGAGAACTGCCATATGATTTAGGGGAATTCCTTGATAGCTTAGTTCTACAAGACGTTGGGCAACAAACTGAGCTTGCTGATACACATCTTTGGTTTTTACTACAACAGGTAGCTCACCATCTTTTTTTATTGCTACAAGTTTTTTGGGAAACTGATGCTGGTTGTGTTTTATGATTTCATTAGCTAAGTTAAGAATTTGGGGGCTGGAGCGGTAATTAGTCTGCAATTTGAATATCTTTGCTTCGGCAAATACACGAGGGAAATCAAGAATGTTGTTTATGTCTGCAGCACGGAAGGAGTAAATAGATTGGGCATCGTCTCCTACTACAAGAATATTTTTATGGTAGCCCGAGAGGATTTTTAAAATTTCAAACTGCAAACGATTGGTATCTTGGTATTCGTCCACAAGGATATAGCGAAAAAGACAGGAATATTTTTTGCCAACAGCCTCTATTTTTAAAACTTTTAGCCAGTTTAAAAGAAGGTCGCTGAAGTCCATAATATTTGCGTTCTTTTTTTTCTCTATATAACGGTTGATAACACGTTTTACCTGAGGAATAAACTCTTCAATTTGAGGGTAATTTTTTATAATAATTTCTTCAACGTCTTTAAAAGAATTAACCGCTAAGCTCCACACACTGGCAATGATATCTTTTTTAGGAAAGAGTTTTGCGGATTTTTTATAGCCCAGCTCTTCAATGCAATCATCAATTAAATCTTTAGAATCTTCTTTGTCGATTATGCTGAAATTTGAAGAGTACCCCAGAAGATGTCCTTCCTTGCGTAATATAAGATTTCCTACATGGTGAAAAGTTCCTGCCCAAAGCCCTTTTAGGCTCATTTTAAGAAGAGATTCGGCACGGTTTGTCATTTCTTGAGCCGCTTTATTGGTAAAAGTAACAAGGAGAATATTTTCTACATTGCAACCTTTTTCATACAGATAGGCAAGACGGTAGATAAGAACCCTTGTTTTTCCGCTTCCTGCCCCCGCAAGCACTAAAGAAGGACCCTCTGCTTCATAGACAACCTTCAACTGTTCAGGATTTAAATTTTTCTCGTAGTTAATAATAAACGATGAAGAAAAAAGTTTTAGTTTATACTTTCTTAATTTACTCATTAAGACGATAGTAGTTTCTTTAGCTCTAGAGCGTTTTTTACTGCAAAACCATAAGCATCGTTATTAAAGAAGACAAGAACCATTTTTTTATTTTTCTTAAGGCGTCGTATCTTAAGAGCCCATTCTTTAAGCTCTTCTTTTGAGTATCTCGAAGCATAGAGAGTTTTGCCGCCGTGGAAGCGGAAATATAAAAAGTTGCCAGTGGTAAATTCTGGAGCAGGATAAGAAGGGGAATCAGCAAAGCAGATACTTACATTGTATTTATTAAATAGGTTAACCATTTTCTCATTGAACCAGCTTTTATGGCGGAATTCAAAACTGTAAAGATACTGCGGCCAATTTTTAAGGAGGGCAAGAAAATTTCTAATTCGCCCAAAGTCATAATCAAAAGATGGTGGCATCTGCCATAGCACACCGGCCAATTTATCTTTTAAGTAACACGCTCGTTTAAAGAAAAGTTCAACCGCATCTTCACAGTCTTTAAGACGTTTTATATGAGTTATAAAACGCGAGCCTTTAATTACGAACTTAAAATTTTTAGGAGTGCGATTGTACCATCCTTTAAAGACATTTTCATAGGGGAGCCTGTAGAAAGTAACATTTAATTCTACAGTATTAAAATGCTTTGCATAAAATTCTAACCACTGTCTTTGAGGAAGATTCTGGGGATAAAACTTTCCCTGCCAGTGTTTATAGTTGTATCCACTTGTCCCAATAAATACCTTGGTCATTTTTTAAGAGTAGATTTATTATATGATAGAAAAAGAACCCTTACAAATATTTTAGAAAATATGTTATTATTTAGGTAAAAGAATAAAATAATAAGAAAGAGGTAAAAAATATGATAATTATCGTGGCCTTAATTATCTTTGCAGGAATAGGAGTAGTTGCTTATTCATTTCTCTATGAAAAAAAAGAGGAAAAGGAGAACATACAAAAGCTTAAGAACAAAATAGAATATTTAAAAAACATAATAAAATCCAAAGAAGTCGATTTAGAGAACCAAAAGAGTGTAATTGAAAATATTAAGAGAGAGAAAGAAAAACTAACCGAGCAGATAGAGCTATTAAATAAAGAACTGTCAAGACGTAAAGAATGGTTAGAGCGCCAGACAGAGGATGTTGAAAGGATAAAAGATGAGAACGCGCAAATCAGAGATCAATTGGCTAAGAAGGACAAAGAATTGGAGAAAGAATTTTCAAAGAATGTCAAATTAAATAAAGGCTTACGGGAGGCCGAAGAGAAGGTGTCTGCTTTAGAGAAGGAAAGCGAAGAAAAAGACAATCAGATAGTCCAACTTAAAAAGCAGATAGAGGAATATTCTGTTAAACTAAAAGAGGCTACACAAAGAGCAAACGAACTTACTAATAAATTAGAAAAAAGCTCCTGGGTGGCTAAAGATGAGTATGTTTCTTTGAAAGAAGATTATGCCTTACTGGAGAAGGATTTAGAGGTTAAGAAAAAACAACTGTTTTTAAAGGATGAAGAATTACGCAAGCTAAAAGATACCATCCGACACCTTAAAAATATTTCTGGAAAAGATAGAGAGATTCGTGAAGATAAGGATTTAGAGCCGCAGAAGGAAATTCTTAAAGAGTTTTTACAAGAGGCTGCAGAAAAAGAAGACACTTCTTCCCAGGAGGTTTTATCGACGGAAGGTAAAAGAGACGATGTTGACATAGAGAAGTCCCCCTCGCAGCAGCTCGCAGAGGAGGTTGTAGAAGAGAGTAAGCCGAAGGAGAAGAATAAAAAAGAAGAGCCAGTTAAGATTGATAAGGATAGAATAGAGGAGATAAAAGCCTCCTTTGATTTAAGTGCAATAAGAAATATTGGTATTGTGGCTCATATTGATGCGGGGAAAACCACTCTTACCGAAAGGATTCTTTTTTATACAGGAAAGTCCCATAAGATAGGAGAAGTTCATGAAGGCAAAGCCCAGATGGATTGGATGAAACAAGAACAGGAAAGAGGTATAACTATTACTTCTGCAGCCACAACCTGTTTTTGGCTCAATAAACGTATAAATATTGTAGATACACCGGGACATGTGGATTTTACTGCGGAAGTTGAACGGTGTTTGCGTGTCCTTGACGGTGTTGTAGTTGTATTTTGTGCAGTGGCAGGCGTAGAGGCACAGTCAGAAACTGTATGGCGACAGGCAGATAAATATAGGATTCCCAAAATAGCTTTTATTAATAAAATGGACCGTTTGGGAGCAGACTATTTTAAAGTATTAAAGAGCATAGAGGAGAGGCTTGTTGCTAATGCTGTCCCTGTGGTTATACCATTGGGGAAGGAAAGTGAATTTAAAGGCATAGTCGATCTTATTAAGATGAAGGCCTATTTGTATAAAGAGGAGAGCATGGGGAGAGACTTTTTAGAAGAAGACATTCCAGATGATTTTAAAGAAGAGGCTAAAAAATATCGACATGTTATGATTGAAAAAATATCTTCTGTTGAGCAGACAATTATGGAGAAGTTCTTAAAAGACGAAAATTCTCTCTCTGAGGAAGATTTACAACAAGCCTTAAGAAAGGCAACTATTGCCAATAAACTTGTACCGGTGTTATGCGGAAGTGCTTTAAAAAATAAAGGTATTCAGAAGTTGCTGGATGCAGTCGTCTTATATTTACCTTCGCCTTTGGATTTACCTTCTTACAGTGGGAAGGATACCCTCCACAACGATAGTTTTATAGAAGTAACTCCTTCTCTGGAGGAACCTTTTAGTGCGCTTGCTTTTAAGATTCAAGCGGACCGCCATGTAGGGAAATTGGTCTATGTAAGAGTTTATTCGGGGTATTTAGAGGCAGGTTCTTACATTTTAAACGTCAACAAGAACAAAAAAGAGCGTGTTGGACGTATTGTTGCCATGCATGCTAACTTAAGAGAAAACAAAAGCTTTATATGTGCAGGAGACATTGCTGCTCTTATAGGACTTAGCTCTACTACCACAGGTGATACTTTAACCCATCCTTCGCGGCCACTACTCTTAGAAGAAATAAAGTTTCCTTCCCCAGTTATGTCCATAAGCATCAAACCTCACACACGGGGTGACCAGGACCGTTTAGGTAAAGCTGTGGCTAAGCTTTCTGAAGAAGACCCTACTTTTGTAGCAGAGACTGATGAGGATACGGGTGAAATAATTCTTTCTGGCATGGGGGAGTTGCATTTGGAAATTGTGGTGGAACGTTTAAGAGAGGAATTCAAGGTTAATGCTGACATAGGGCAACCCAAAGTTGCATATAAAGAGAGTGTAAAATCAAAGGGAGCTGGGGAGTACAAGCATATTAAGCAGACTGGCGGACGCGGACAATACGGTCATGTTATTATGGAAATTTCTCCTTTAAATCGGGGAGAAGGTTTTGTCTTTGAAAATAAGATAAAAGGAGGAGCTATTCCACAAAATTACATTCCTGCTGTGGAGAAAGGTATTAAAGAAGCGATGAGGAAAGGCGTTTATGCAGGTTATCCTGTTGTGGACATTAAGACGGCCTTATTAGATGGTTCTTACCATGAAGTTGATTCATCTGACTTAGCTTTTATGCTTGCAGCAAGCGGATGTTTTAAAGAAGCTTTCTTAAAGGCAGAGCCTGTTTTGTTAGAGCCTTACATGTTTATTGAAGTCATTACTCCCGAAGAGTATGTGAGCAGCTTGGTGGGGAATATTTGTGCCCGCCGGGGGAAAATATTAAA
>CAYVYZ010000019.1:21973-29002 GCA_964455875.1 uncultured Planctomycetia bacterium
CCCTAAAAACCATTGAAAACATTACCAAAATTGATGTTTACTTATTATAATAAGATGATATAATAGCTCTATGATTATGGTAGAGTCTAAGGAAAATGTAAGAAAGAGACTTTTAAGCAAGCTGCTTTCTTTTGCTCAGGAAGAAATAGAAAGGAGGAGTAAAAATGTTGAAAGAATTATATCTAATCTTTCTGTATATAAAGGTGCAAAATCTATTATGGTGTATTACCCGTTAAAGGGTGAGGTGAATCTCTTGGGGATAGTAAGGAAGGCGTTAAATAACAAAGAGGTTTGTTTCCCTGTTATAGACTTGAAAAACAAGAATCTCATCCCCTATATGGTAGGGGATTTGGAAAGGGATTTTGTAAAGGGTCCTTACGGTGTAAGAGAGCCAGATATTAAAAAGACAGAACAATACCCTGTTGGGGATCTTGACTTAGTGTTTGTGCCCGGTGTTGCCTTTAGCCCTTCTAAGTATCGATTGGGCAGAGGCGGAGGGTTTTATGACCGATTTATCAAGACACTCTCCAGGCGCACTAAAACTATAGGTGTAGCCTTTGATTGCCAAATCATTGACGACCTTCCTGTTTCTATCCCCTATGATGAACGAGTAGATTTTATTGTTACAGAATCAGCGATTTTCTAAAACGCAATCTTAGTAGAATGGTCAAACCTATCGGAGCAGTGTTTGTTTTTTGTACACAGGACTATGCAACATAGCAGATTCATGAAAAGGAGGTACAGATGATTAGCGTGTATATAATCGTTTCCTTACTAGGAGGAGTAGTTGTTGGGTATATTGTAAAAGGGGTTGCAGGCAAAAATAAACTTAAGAAAGCCGAAGATGCAGCTCAGAAGATGTTAAAGGAAGCAGAGATTAAGGCAAAAGAAATAATAAGAAAGGCTGATTTAGACGGAAAAGAACTCCTTTATAAACTGAGAGTAGAATTTGACAAACAGACTGCCCACACGCGTAATGAGTTATCTCAATTAGAAAAAAGACTTTCTCAAAGAGAGGAAAACTTAGAAAAACGGTTGGATTTTATTGAGGCCAAAGAAAAAGAGATAACAAGAAGAGAGAAGGAATTAAAAAATTTAGAAAGTGCTTTAGTCGAAAAAGACCAGACTCTAAACCACCTTATTAAGGAGGAGAAAGAGAAGTTACAAAAAATTTCTGGGCTCACTCCCGAAGAGGCAAGGCAGATACTTCTTAAGCGATTTGAGGAGGAGTTAAGAAGAGAAAAAGCAGTTATGGTACGCCAGATGGAGGAGGAGATAACAGAAGAAGTGGATAAAAAGGCAAAAGAGATAATTTCTCTAGCTATTCAACGTTGCGCTGTAGAACATACAACAGAAACTACCGTGAGTGTAGTGCAGCTACCCAACGATGAAATAAAAGGAAGGATTATTGGAAGAGAAGGAAGGAATATAAGGACATTTGAGATGGCTACAGGTGTAGATTTAGTCATTGATGATACACCTGAAGCAGTTAGTATTTCCAGTTTTGACCCTGTCCGAAGAGAAATTGCTCGGATTTCTTTAGAGCGCCTTGTGACCGACGGAAGAATCCACCCTGCTCGCATTGAAGAGGTAGTTGAGAAGGTAAAAAAAGAATTTGAGAAGAAATTAATAGAAGAAGGAAAATCTGTAGCTTTTGAGGTAGGAATTCATAACCTTCATTCCGAGTTGATAAAACTCCTAGGTAAGCTTAAGTACAGGACAAGTTATGGTCAGAATACCCTGCAGCATTCTAAAGAAGTTGCTTTTATCATGGGTGTTTTGGCAGGGGAATTGGGATTAGATGCACGGATTGCTAAGAGGGCGGGTCTTCTCCATGATATTGGGAAGGCCGTAGATCACCAAGTTGAAGGTACGCATGCTAATATTGGGGCAGAGCTCTTAAGAAAGTATGGTGAAAATGAAACAGTGATTAATGTAGCAGAGTCTCATCATGAAGACGTAGAGTTTAAATCAATTTATTCTGTTTTAGCCTTAGTAGCGGATGCAATTAGTGCTTCTCGTCCCGGGGCAAGAAGAGAAACAATTGAAACTTATATAAAGCGGTTAAGAGATTTGGAATCCATCGCTAATGCCTTTGAAGGAGTTGAAAAAGCATTTGCTATTCAGGCAGGGCGCGAAATAAGAGTAATTGTTCAGCCCAATAAGGTTGGCGATAACGAAATAGCACTTTTAGCACACGAGATTAAAAAGAAAGTGGAAAAAGACATGGAGTATCCCGGACAGATAAAGATTACTGTAATTAGAGAAACACGCTCTGTAGATTACGCTAAATAATTTTACGAGATTGTTATTTTTTAAAAAAGAGTTAGAATATAATTTATGAAAATACTTTTTGTTGGGGATATAGTAGGTAAACCAGCACGGCAGTATCTTAAAGAGGCTCTTAAAGAGGTAAAGCGCAATTTAGCTATTGATTTTACCATTGCCAATGGAGAAAACGCTGCCGGTGGTTCAAGTTTAACTGTTAAAACTGCCCAGGAAATATTCGATAGTGGCGTGGATGTTATAACCAGTGGAGACCATATTTTTAAGAAGCAGGAAGCAAAAGATGTTCTGGAAGTTTTTGATGTAATAAGGCCTTTAAACTATGGAGCCTTAGCTTACGGTAGGGGATATATTATAAAAGATATAGGAAGCTTTAAAGTAGGAGTAATTAATCTTATGGGGAGAGTATTTATGCAGCCAATCGATTGCCCTTTTAAGGCGGTAAGAGATGTTCTTGAAGAGATAAGAAGTAAAACAAAGATAATTGTTGTTGATATGCACGCTGAAGCTACAAGCGAGAAACTTGCTATGGGTTACTTTCTTGCCGGCAAGGTAAGTTTAGTAGCAGGCACTCACACTCATATTCCTACCGCAGACGAAAGAATCATTGATGGCACAACCGCTTATATTACTGACGTAGGAATGACGGGCAGTTTTGATTCTGTCTTAGGAAGACAGAAACACCAGATTATAGAAAGATTTATTACCAATATGCCTGTTCGTTTTAATTTAGCCCAAGAGGATGTTCGGATTCAGGCGGTGGTGGTAGAAATCGATGAATCTAACGGACGCGCTTTAGGAATAAAGAGAGTAGAGTATAGAAAAGAGAATAGTTAAATAAATAATAGGAGGAATAATGAATGTTGAATGGTGCGGTGTGGAGAAAAGAAAATTTCCTCGTGCAAAATTTCCCTGCAAAATTGTAGTTTATCTTCCCCAGCAGCACACCGTCGTTACCCATACAGAAAATATTGGATGTGGGGGGGTAAGAGTTATTGTAGACGAAAACTTAGAAGTTTCCTCTGTGGTGGGAATAGAGATTTTTCTTGATAGTGGCGAGGTTCTTCGGTGTAAGGGTAAGGTTATCTGGAAATTGGAAGAAAAGAGCCCTCTTGCCAAAGACGCTCTTCTTTTTGATCTGGGTTTAGAATTTATGGATATGAAGAAAGAAGACAAAAAAACCATCGAGCACATAGTAGCAGCTTTATTAGAGAAATAATCTATGCTTGAGAAAATTAATTATCCCGCCGACCTTAAAAAGTTAAGTATCGAGGAGTTAGAACTTCTTGCCTCTGATATACGCAAGTTTATCATTGATAATGTCTCATCTCGTGGTGGGCATCTTGCCTCATCTTTAGGAGCAGTAGAGCTTTGTATTGCCTTGCACTACTGTCTTAATACCCCTATTGACACTCTTATTTTTGATGTAGGTCACCAGATTTATGCGCACAAAATTATTACAGGAAGGAAAGACCAGTTTCACCTGTTGCGGCAGTATGAGGGATTAAGTGGTTTTCCCAATCCGGCTGAGTCAGAGTATGATGTATTCATATCAGGCCATGCCTCTACGGCTGTTTCTTGGGCAGAGGGTGTTGCTGAAGCAAAAAGAATAAAAGGTATGGATTCTAAGACAGTCGCTATTATAGGGGATGGTTCGTTAACAGGAGGGATGTGTTTTGAAGCATTGAACCATTGTGGGCATCGTAAAAGCGATGTTTTAATTATTCTCAATCACAATGAGATGAGTATTTCTTTTTCTGTGGGGGCTTTGAGTAACTATCTTACCAAAATAATTTCTCTTCCCATATACAATCGGATAAAAAGTGAACTGGATGATTTCTTACGGCGGCTCCCGTCTTTTGCCAAGAAACTGGCTTCTGCAGCTAAACGGTTTGAGGAAGCGGTTAAGAGTTTAGTAGTGCCAGGTGTTTTTTTTGAAGAATTGGGGTTTCGCTATTTTGGCCCCATTGATGGTCACGACTTAAGTGCTTTAGTCGCTACCATAAAAAACCTTTTGTCATTAAAAGGACCCAAGATATTGCACATAATAACCAAAAAAGGTAAAGGCTATAGATATGCCGAAGATAATCCTGAAGATTTTCACAGCGCCTCAAAATTTTCCGTACCCACAGGAGATTTTTATAAAAAGAAAACAGCATCTTTTACAGAAGTCTTTGCTCATAAGCTTACCCATATAGCAGAGAAAGATAAACGCGTAGTGGCTATTACTGCAGCCATGGCAAAAGGCACAGGATTGTATATTTTTCAAAAAGCTCATCCAGAGAGATTTTTTGACGTAGGGATTGCTGAGCAGCATGCAGTAGGATTTGCCGCTGGTTTAGCCAAGGAAGGGTTACGTCCATTTGTAGCAATTTATTCTACTTTCTTACAGCGCGCCTTTGATCAGATTATTCATGACGTAGCTCTTCAGAATCTTCCTGTTACTTTTTGTATAGACAGAGCTGGTTTTGTTGGAGAGGATGGTCCTACTCATCACGGTGTATTTGATATTGGTTATATGAGGATGGTTCCAGGCATTGTCTCTATGGCGCCGAAAGACAAAGAGGAGTTAGAAGACATGCTTGAGTTTGTTTTAACATTAGAGAAGCCAGCAAGTATACGTTATCCAAGAAGCCAAGCCTACTGTGTGGGTAAAAGAGAAAAGATAGCTTTGGGGAAGGCTCAGGTGATTAGAGAAGGTAAAGATTTTTGTGTTATTGCTTTAGGTTCTTTAGTTAAAGAAGCAGTTGTAGCAGCAGATATTCTTCAAGCCCAGGGGTTAAGTGCCTTTATTGTCAATGCCAGATTTATAAAGCCGTTGGATGAGACTTTGCTTAAGTGGGTTGCTAGAAAGTTTCAACGCATTATTATCCTTGAAGAAGGTGTTCTTAGTGGCGGTTTTGGTAGTGCTGTTATTGAGTGTTACGAGAAAATGGGCGTACTTGATAAGTTAAAGATAAGATGTTTTGGTATACCTGATGAGTTTTCTACCTTTGCTTCTCGAGACCAGCTTTTAGAAATATATAATCTTACAGGCCACCAGCTTGCTAAGACTTGGCAGAAAATGTTAACTGAAGAAATTTCATGGCAAAAATAAAAATAGACAAAGACAGATGTAAAGGTTGCGGTCTTTGTATAATCTATTGTCCGGTTAAGAAATTAGTGTTTTCGTCGGCATTAAATAAAAGAGGCGTTCATTATGCTGAGGATAAATCTGACATAGCTTGTATTGGTTGCGGTAGATGTTATTTGATTTGCCCTGATACATGTATAAAAGTTTATGAAGAAGCAAAGCCTGCAAAAAAGAAATAAAGTTTTAATCACAGGTAACGAGGCCACAGGAGAAGCAGCTATAAAAGCGGGCTGTTACTTTTATGCCGGTTATCCTATTACCCCTCAGAATGAATTGACTGCCTATATGGCAAAAAGGATGTACGAGGAAAAGAGAGTTTTTATCCAGGCAGAAAGCGAACTGGCAGCAATTAATATGGTATTTGGGGCATCAGCCGCAGGAATGCGGGCAATGACTTCGTCTTCCAGTCCCGGTATTTCTCTAAAACAGGAGGGCATCTCTTACTTGGCTGGATGCCAGCTTCCCGCAGTTATTGTGAATGTTATGCGTGGAGGGCCAGGTTTAGGTAACATTGGTCCTTCCCAAAGCGATTATTTTCAAGCAACAAAAGGGGGAGGCCACGGAGATTATCGTTTAATTGTTCTTGCGCCTTCAAGCGTGCAGGAGTCGTTTGACCTTACTTTTTTGGCTTTTGATTTAGCGGATAAATACCGCAACCCCGTTATAATTCTTTCTGATGCTTTCTTGGGTCAAATGGCAGAACCCGCTGTTATTATTAAGTCGCAAGGCCGCAGCATAGAAAATATTAAGGTAAAAAAAGATTGGATTCTAAGTGGGGCAAAGAGAAGAAAGCCAAATATTATCCGTTCACTTTTGTTAAAAGAAGGAGCTCTGGAAAAGCACAATGCTCTTCTTCAGAGAAAGTATAGAGCAATAGAGAAAAAGGAGGTTCGCTATGAGCAGATAAACACAGAAGATGCTGAAATAATTTTTGTTGCCTATGGGATTTCTTTTAGAATAGCAAAAGAGGCAGCACATCTTTTACCCATGAACGTAGGACTTTTTAGGCCAATAACTTTATGGCCTTTTCCCTACGAAGCTCTTCATAAGGTTTCTAATAAAAGAAAGGTATTTGTTTTCGAGTTGTCTGTTGGGCAGATGTTAGAAGATGTATATCTTTCTGTTAGAGATAGAGACAAAGTGTTCTTTTATGGACGTACAGGGGGAGAGATTTTTAATGAAAAAGAGTTGGTTAATTTTGTTTTAAGTAAGCTATGAAGGCAAAGCTTAAGAGACCGCGTACACTAAGAGACGTTCCTACGCATTATTGTCCAGGATGTGGGCACGGTATTATCCACCGTTTGGTAGCAGAAGTCGTTGATGAACTTAATATAAGAGAGAAAACCATTGGTATTGCTCCTGTGGGGTGTGCGGTATTGGCGTATGATTACTGGGATTTTGACTGTAGTGAAGCAGCCCATGGAAGAGCTTTAGCAGTGGCCACAGGAATAAAGAGGTGTCGTCCTGATTGCGTTGTTTTTACCTATCAGGGCGACGGAGATTTGGCTGCTATTGGGA
The DNA here is from genome assembly GCA_964455875.1 of uncultured Planctomycetia bacterium. Lineage (GTDB taxonomy): Bacteria > Omnitrophota > Gorgyraeia > Duberdicusellales > 4484-171 > CAZWON01. Next base: position 28,911 of record CAYVYZ010000019.1, read on the forward strand.
CTGCTGAGACTATTCATGCCGCTAATCGAGCAGAGAATCTTCCTGTATCTTTGTCAATAATGCCGTGTATGGAATGACAGGTGGACAGATGG
>CAYVYZ010000020.1:0-25939 GCA_964455875.1 uncultured Planctomycetia bacterium
TCCACCCAAATCATTGATGAAGGGGGTTACTTTGACATTACAACTCTTGATGCAGGAAATGAGGTGAGAAGAGAAATTATCCTTACTTTAGAGCAGATGGGCATTGAGGTTGAATATTCCCATCATGAAGTTGCCCCTTCTCAGCACGAGATAGACCTGCGCTATAAAGAGGCTCTTCTTATGGCGGATACCGTAATGGTTTATCGCATGGTAGTAAAAGAAATTGCCCAGAAACACGGCCTCTATGCCACTTTTATGCCCAAGCCAATTTATGGAGTAAACGGAAGCGGCATGCATACTCATCAATCTCTGTTTAAAGGAGACACTAATGCTTTCTTTGACTCTACAGATAAACACTTTCTATCTCAGGAAGCAAAATCATACATTGCAGGCATCTTAAGGCACGCAAGAGAAATAACCTTTGTATGCAACCAGTGGGTAAATTCCTACAAAAGGCTTGTCCCCGGTTATGAAGCGCCTGTGTATATATGCTGGGCACAGCGCAACCGCAGTGCTCTGGTAAGAGTCCCCATGTATAAACCCGGTAAAGAAAAAGCAACCCGTGTTGAATTCCGCTCGCCTGACCCTGCCTGCAACCCTTATCTGGCTTTTGCTGCTATGCTAAGTGCAGGGTTAAAAGGAATAGAGGAGAAATACGCCTTGCCTGAACCTATGGAAAGAGATGTTTACCACTTAACGCCTGAAGAAATGCAAACATTTAACATTGAATGTTTACCGGGAAGTTTAATAGAAGCCATTGAAATAGCAGAAAAAAGCCAGCTGCTTAAAGAAACTCTGGGAGAACATATCTTTAACAACCTTATAATAGCCAAAAAAATTGAATGGGATGAATACAGAAAACGGGTCCATGAATATGAAATAAATACATACCTTCCCATTCTATAACTTGACAGCAATCTGCGTATATGTTATAAATAAGCAACAAAGAAGTTTAAGAGGCAATGAAGCCCGATTTCCAGATATGGGAAATCGGGCTTTTGTTTTAAGATTTGCTTCTAAGAGATTCCTGCTGACTTTGTGATAATTGCTGTTGGTTTTATTCACTCTGAGCATTCGTCTTTTCTAGAAGACTTACGGATAAAATTTGACGAACGTGGTAACGTAAAAACAGATACTCTCTACAAAACAAACAGAGGGAAAGTCTTTGCCTGTGGCGATATGTATCGGGGACAATCCCTTATTGTGTGGGCAATCTCCGAAGGAAGAAGTGCCTCTTACTATATTGATACTTTTCTCCAAGGCGCCCCAAGCAACCTGCCTAAACTATAACCCTGCTTTTAAGCCTTTACCTTATCTTTATCTACCAGAAACTGTATTCCTCCCCGATGATAAAAATACCCTTTTTTAAACCAAACAACTTTTCCTAACCGATACAAAGGCTCTAATTTATCAGGGAAATATATCCACATTTCTAAAATATCATTACTGTTAAGTAGCCGCGATAAAAAGGAAGGAAGTTTCACTCCTATCCCATTAAAGGATAAATCTACACTTTTTGCCTTCAAAGAGGCCTTTTTCTTAAAACTCTTTATACCTATCTTAACATTGAACTTTATCCGGTTATAAAGCCGGCGATCTCGCTGAAGAATACCATTAACCATAACCATTCCGGGGATTGGCTTATGAAATAAACCGTTGCTTAACCTCTGCCATAGTTTTGTTAGAAAATTCAACACTTCCGCCAATATACCTCCCTTTCCCTCATGAATAATAAAAAAACAAGAAATTATTTAAGAATTATGAAGAAAAGATAATCATTTAAATATAACACACCTTGTAGGCTATTTTCAAATTTTATTCAATAAAAAAAGGGTATTTTTGAAAACGTTTTCTTAAAAACCTCACTCGTGGAAAAGGGAAGGGTTATTTTGAAGAAGAGAAGTTAATTCTCTTAAAGCCTCAGCTTTTATCTGGATATCTATACTCTGAATACGAGCATAGGAAAGGTCATCTTTAGTAAAATTATACCTTAGGGTCAGCTTATCCAATAGTCTCTCTGCTATTCTTTTACGACAAGAATCGCAACTACATGCTTCCTTATTAGCGGCAAAGAAATCATTTATAGCTTCATCGATAATCTGCCTAATCAAATAATGGTCGTTCATATTCTACCTGTAAAGTTATAAAGGAAATTATAATATACTTAATCTTTTCCTATAAGTCAACATAAATTTTCATAAAGATTGGGATATTTTTAATATTTGCAAAGTAATTCTTGACAACGTTAGTCATCTGCGTTAAGGTATTTTACCTGTTTTTTAAAATAAAATATATTAGCCATTATGTTTTCACCCATTGAAGAAATAATAGAAGAGGTACGAAGGGGTAAACTCATCATTGTGGTAGATGATGAATCCCGTGAAAATGAAGGTGATTTGGTAATTGCTGCTCAGTTCGCCACACCAGAAGTAGTCAACTTTATGATTAAAGAAGGGCGGGGGTTAGTTTGTGTACCTCTCGCTAAAGAAAGAATAAACGAGTTACACCTTGAGCCAATGCTCCCTTTAAAAGGAAAAGAAGACCCCTTTAGGACCGGTTGGATGATGTCTGTAGATGCTGCGCGGGGTATTACAACAGGAATTTCTGCTTTTGACCGTGCAAGAACGATTGAGGTACTTATTGACCCCACAACAAAGCCTCAAGACCTTATAAAACCAGGCCATGTTTTCCCTTTAGAAGCAAAAGAAGGAGGGGTACTCGTAAGAGCAGGCCATACTGAAGCAGCCGTTGATTTGGCACGTCTTGCTAACCTTTATCCTGCAGGGGTAATATGTGAAATAATAAAAGAGGATGGCTCAATGGCTCGCCTTCCTGACTTGATTAAATTCGCCAAAAAACACAGCTTAAAGATATGTACTATAGCATCTTTAATAGAGTATCGCAGAAAAAAGGAAAAATTAATTAGATTGGTAGAAAGTGTCTATCTTCCTACAGAATTTGGGGAATTCAAACTTTACCTCTATGAATCTATTATAGACGAAACTGAACATGTCGCTCTGGTAAAAGAACCTTTAGATAAAAACAAACCTACATTGGTACGTGTGCATTCTGAATGCCTTACAGGAGATACTTTCCACTCACGCCGCTGTGACTGCGGACAACAACTTATAAGTACTATGAAAATGTTGTCTCGCGAAGGAGGAATTCTTCTTTATATGCGCCAAGAAGGAAGAGGAATTGGTCTTAAAAACAAAATCCGTGCGTATAAACTCCAGGAAAATGGGATGGATACAGTTGAAGCAAACTGTGCATTGGGGTTTGAGGGCGACCTTCGGGATTACGGAATAGGTGCTCAAATCTTAGTAGATTTAGGAGTGAAGAAAATACGTCTTCTTACTAATAATCCCAAGAAAATTATTGGTCTTGAAGGGTATGGTTTAGAAATTACCGAAAGGGTCCCAATAAAAGTGCCCCACACCAAAGAGAATAAATATTATTTAGACACAAAAAAGACAAAGTTAGACCATATCTTTTAAGTAAGGAGGGCAAAATGAAAGAAATAAAAGGAAAATATTCTGGAAAGGGTAAGAAAATCGGAATTGCAGTGTCTCGTTTCAATGAATTTGTCAGTGCAAGGCTTCTTGATGGGTGCCTTGATGTATTAGAAAAGCAAGGAGTAGACAAAAAAGACATAACGGTGGTGTGGACCCCAGGCTCTTTTGAAATTCCTCAAGTGCTATCCGCCATGGCTGATACCAAAAAATTCAATGCTCTTATAGCTCTGGGGGCGATTATAAGAGGAGATACACCTCATTTTGAATACATTGCCACTGAAGCAGCGAAGGGTCTTTCTCAAATATCCCTTACAAAGAAAATACCAGTTATTTTTGGAATAATTACCTCTGACACTATTGAGCAAGCCATTGAAAGAGCAGGGACAAAAGCAGGAAACAAAGGTAGAGACGCTGCTTTTAGCGCCCTAGAGATGATTGATATCTATTCTCAAGTTTAATTTAAGCTGTTTGTAAATTATATTGGCCAAGAAATGAGAATTCGTTCTAAGGCAAGAGAGATAGCTCTATGCGTTCTTTATGAAACAGAAATCTCACGACAAGACTATAAAGATATCCTTGAAAACTACTTTAAAAAATACCCCCATAAAGAAGAAGCTAAAAGATTCTCATTTCAACTTGTAGAAGGAGTAACAAAAAACCTCACCGACCTCGACAACATAATAAAAAAATATGTAAAGAACTGGGAAATAGGAAGAATGGCTGTAATTGACAGAAACATATTAAGAATGGCTTGCTTTGAACTTATAAATCTAGATGATATTCCCCCTAAGGTTTCTATAAATGAAGCAGTTGAGTTAGCAAAAAAATTTGGGGATCTCGACTCCCCACGTTTCGTCAACGGAATACTCGATAAAGTCTATAAACTGGAATCTAAAAAATAAGTTTTCTTAAAGATGAACGAAACTTTCGCCGACCTTCATATACATTCTCATTATTCTGATAGTGACCTGTCTTTAAAAGATATCCTGGAAGAAACAAAAAAAGCCTCCCTTAAATGTATTGCCATAACCGACCATGATACAACAGAGGGATTAAAAGAATTAGATAGGTTAAGGCCCCTATACCCTGATATAGAAGTCATTGAAGGAATAGAACTTACTGCGCAAAAAGACAATAAAGAAATACACCTTCTGGGGTACTTTATAGACAAAAACTCATCTACACTAAAAGATGCTTTAAAAGATATAAAAGAAATAAGAAAAGAAAGGCTTATTAAAATGTCTTTAAAGCTTAAATCTCTTGGGATAGATATAGACCAAGAAGAACTATTCTCATCAATTAATGACGCTATACCAACACGTCTTCATCTAGCATTGTATATGACAAAGAAAAAATACACCCCTTCTATATGGGATGCCTTCAAACAGTACCTTTCTTATGGTAAACCGGCTTATGTTTCAAGATTCAGGCACTCTGTGAAGAAAGCTATCAGGATTATAAAAGAATCTAAAGGAATAGTCTTTTTAGCTCACCCTCATTTCTTGCCATCTAAAGACTGGATTAAAGAATTTGCTGACTTAGGCATAGACGGAATAGAAGTTATATACCCTAAATATACCCAGCAGATAATAACATATTTTAAAAACATAGCAGATAAATACAACCTCCTTAAAGGAGGTGGCTCTGATAGCCATGGAAGTTTTAAAGAATTTACCTCTATAGGACAAATAAAGATACCATATACTTGGGTTGAAGCAATGAAAAGGCACTACTCTAAACTACCTTTACCTACTAATTAAAAATATAAACAATGCCGGATGAACTATCCATCATGAAAAAGGCTTTAGAACTGGCAAAAAAAGGAGAAGGTAACGTTTCTCCCAACCCCATGGTAGGAGCAGTTATTGTCAAAGGCAATCGCATTGTAAGTGAAGGATTCCATAGACGTTTTGGAGCACCCCATGCTGAAATAGATGCAATAGAAAAAGCAAAAGAACCACTTGCAGGAAGTACCCTCTACGTTAATCTTGAACCGTGCTATCACTGGGGCAAAACACCTCCTTGTGTAGATAGGATTATTTCCGAACGGTTTAGAAAGGTAGTTATTGCCACTTCTGACCCCAACCCCCAAGTCAAAGGAAAAAGCATAAGAAAACTAAAATCTAAAGGAATAGAAGTAAAAGTGGGTCTTTTAAAAGAAGAGGCGGCTAAACTCAATGAAGTGTTTTTCAAAAATATGCTTAAAAAGCACCCCTTTGTTGCAGTAAAAATAGCCCAGAGCCTCGATGGAAAGATTACTACAAAAAAAGGGGAATCAAAATGGATAACTTCCCTTCAGACTCGTAACTATGCAAAGAAGTTAAGAGATAAGTATGATGCTGTCCTTGTTGGCGTAAACACTGTAATAAAAGACAATCCTACTTTAAATGGAACAAAAAAAATACCTTATAAGATAGTGATTGACACCAACCTTAAAATACCCATTCACTGTCGCTTAATAAAAAAACACAAAGATAAACTTATAATATTTTCCCTTAACCCAGCAAAAGGGAAATTAAATGCATTGAGGAAAGAAGGAATAAAAATATTTACCTTCTACAACAAAAAAACTTTACCATTAAAGAAAGTATTAGATATCCTTTATAGGATAAACATAACCTCCATTTTTGTAGAAGGCGGTTCTTTTACAATAGGCTCTTTCTTTGATGCAAAAATTGTAGACAAAATTTACTTCTTTATAGCCCCTAAAATAATTGGAGGAGAAAAATCCCTTACCTCTGTGGGTGCAAAAGGGATAACTTCCTTAAACAAACCCATTTTAATAAATAGAATTAGCATCGTAAAGGTTGGCAGCGATTTTCTCTTTACAGGGTACCCGGTATTTAGATGAATAAAAATGAATAACTTGTATAAATTAATATTAAAGCGCAGAACCATCCGTTCATTTAAGAAGAAAAAAGTCTCTATAAATACGATAAAAAAAATAATAAATGCCGCACGCCTTGCGCCATCAGCAGCAAACCTACAGTTTATCGAATATCTTATAGTTGATAAAAAACACCTGAAAGATGAACTATTCGTCTGCACCAAATGGGGTGGCTATGTGTACCCTAAAAGAGTCCCGTCAATAGAAGAAAGGCCTTACTTTTATATTGTGATATTAATAAATAAAAATAAAAGTAAAAATCCTGATTTAAGAGATGTAGGAGCTGCCGCCCAAAATATTCTTCTTTCCTCTATGTGCTTTAATCTGGGATGTTGCTGGATTGCTTCTCTAAATAGAAGTAGAATAAGAGAACTCCTCGGCATACCAAAAAACTATATTATTGACTCAGTAATTGCCTGTGGTTTCCCCAATGAAACACCCCTGTTAGAAGAAAGAAAGGACACCATAAAATACTGGCTGGACAATAAAAACCGCCTCCACGTACCAAAACGGCCTTTTAAAGAGATTTTCCACTATAACCGTTTAGAAAGTAGAAAATGAAAGAATTTAACTCTTTAGTAAATATTGTAGCTAAACTGCGCTCAAAAAAAGGATGTCAATGGGACAGAGCGCAAAAAATAAAAGACTTAAAAAAATATCTTCTGGAAGAAATCTATGAGCTATTAGATGTTATTGATACTGGTAACTACACAAAGATAAAAGAAGAACTGGGAGATATCTTTCTTCTTCTGGTTTTTATTAGTCAATTATATAAAGAGAAAAATAAATTTACTGTGAAAGAAGTCCTCAGGTGTATAAATAAAAAGATGGTAAACCGTCATCCTCATGTTTTCTCTTCAAGTTTTAAAAAAAGTAACGCTCTTAAGAAAAAGGATGACATAGTAAAATATTGGGTTAAGGAAAAAGCGCGAACCAATAAAAGAAAAACACTAAAAGAGCGCCTTCCTAAAGTTGCCCCTTCTTTACTGCTAGCTTATCTTCTTCATAAGGAAAAAAAATACTTAGACAGAGCAAACACTATAGAAAATACAATTGAGAACCTCAAGAAAAGAGTTAATAAACTTGGTTCCAAAGACGCCAGTAAAGGTAGAATAGTAGAGATATTATTTCTTCTTACAGAACTGGCCGCTTTTAAGAAATTGGATTTAGAAATCACCTTAAGAGAAGAAATATTTAAGAGAGCACATACTGTAAAATACAAAGATTCCTTGATTTGACAGTAGTATTAAAAGAGGGTATAATAAAGACCCTGCTTATTTTTTGTAAATTATATAGGAATCATTTTTAACCCAATATAGAAGGAGGGAAAATGAATAAAAAAGGGACTCTCGATAACAAGAAAAAAGCTTTAGAGCTTGCCCTTACCCAGATAGAAAAACAGTTTGGCAAAGGGGCAATTATGCGTTTGGGTGAAGATACAAGATTAGATGTAGAAGCACTTTCTACAGGGATTATCTCTTTAGATAAGGCTTTGGGTGTAGGAGGTCTTCCCCGAGGAAGAGTTGTTGAGATTTATGGACCAGAAGCATCAGGGAAAACTACGCTTACTTTAAGTATTATCGCCCAGACTCAAAAGAATGAAGGGGTAGCTGCATTTGTAGACGCTGAACATGCTTTTGACCCGACATATGCTAAAATAATTGGGGTTAATCTTGATGACCTTCTTATATCCCAGCCAGATACAGGAGAGCAGGCTTTAGAAATTGTAGAAGCGCTGGTACGTTCTAACGCTGTAGACTTAATAGTAGTAGATTCTGTCGCTGCCTTAACACCCCGTGCAGAAATAGAAGGAGAAATGGGAGAATCACAAATTGGCCTACAGGCTCGTTTAATGAGCCAGGCCCTTCGTAAACTAACAGCAGCAATAAGCAAATCTAATACATGTGTAGTATTTATAAACCAAATAAGAGAAAAAATAGGTGTTATGTTTGGCTCACCTGAGACTACTCCCGGAGGAAGGGCGCTTAAGTTCTACTCTTCGGTAAGGATAGACTTGCGTAAGATTGCTACTATATCTAACCAAGGGACAGTTATTGGTTCACGTGTAAGGGCTAAAATTGTAAAGAACAAAGTAGCTGCTCCCTTTAAAAGTGCAGAATTTGAGATTATCTACAGCGAAGGCGTATCAAAAGTAGGCGCTCTTATTGATGCTGCGCAGGAATGCGGCTTGATAAAAAAATCGGGAAGCTGGTTTTCCTATGAAAACAGAAATCTTGCCCAAGGCAGAGAACAATTAAGAAAGATACTCAAAGAGGACACGGAACTGCAATCAAAAATAGAAGAAGAGGTAAAGAAAGTTATCTATAAGGGAGGCTAACATGAGACGTTTTGCTCTATATGTTTTTATTGTGTTCTTATCTTTATCGTTAAAAGCCGCTTATTCTCAGGACTATAAAAGTTTAGAAAACGATACGACAAAAGTAGCAGAAGAAGTTGGTAAAGCAGTAGTCTCTATAACTGCCGTAGCAAAAGAAATAATAGGACCTCAATTCTATTTCGGCTCTCCTTATGGGGACCAAGAAGAAGAAATATTAAGAAGGTTCTTTGAGGACTTTTTTGGCAATATACCCAATGAGTATGGAAGAATTGTTCTGGGAAGTGGGTTTATTATTGATAAGGACGGATATATTCTTACCAATGCTCACGTAGTAAGTGGAGCAAAAGAAATACGAGTTACCCTATCTGACGGAAGAGAATTCAATGCCACTCTTAAAGGAAAAGACTTGCGTACTGATTTAGCAGTCATAAAAATAGAAGCAAATAACCTTCCAGTAGCAAAACTGGGGGACTCTAGCAATCTAAAGATTGGGCAGTTCGTTATGGCATTGGGAAATCCTTTTGGTATCTCCACAGAATATGAGAATCCTGAACCAACTGTCACATTAGGAGTTGTAAGTGCTCTTCATCGACACCTTCCTGCTGCTTCAGGAAGAGCAAGCTTTGAAGATCTAATTCAAACGGATGCTGCTATAAATCCTGGTAATAGCGGCGGACCTTTAGTAAATTTAAAAGGCGAAGTAGTAGGGGTAAATGCCGCCATAATAACACGTTCTGGAGGGTATGAAGGAATAGGTTTTGCAATACCAATCAACAAAGCAAAAAGAATATTGGGCCGCCTTATAAAAGGAGAAAAAGTCCTTTATGGTTGGCTAGGAGTAAGTATCCAAAACTTAAATGCAGATTTAAGAAACTACTTTGGAATAAAAGAAAAAATGGGCGTTATTGTCGTAAGAGTATTTAAAGACTCTCCTGCAGACAAAGCAGGAATTAAAGAAGGGGATTTAATTATAAGTTTTAACTCACAACCTGTCAACGACAGTCGAGAGTTGGTTAATCTCGTTACCGAATCAGAAGTGGGAAAAGTAGTCCCTGTAGAGATATTAAGAGGAGGAAAGGCTATACAGGTAAATATAAAAATTGGAGCACGACCCCAAGAAATAGAAAAAATACAAACTGTAGAAATCACCACATTCCGAGGTATGGAAGTAGAGAACATTACTCCATATTTAAAACAAAGATTCAGAGTAAGAGAAGACGAAGGGGTAATTATTGTAGATATTGAAGATAATTCTCCTGCCCAGAAAGCCGGACTTGAAGTAGGAGATGTGATTATAAAGATAGGAGATAAGAAGGTAAGAAACAAAGAAGATTTTGAAAAGGTTATCTTAGGAATTAAAGGAAAATGCTTAATAAAAACTAACCGCGGTTATTTTGTATTAAAAGAAGAATAGTTGGAAGAATTTAATAAAGCGCTAAACTACTCCTTTTTGCTCTTAAAGTATAGAATAAGGTCGGAGAAAGAAATATCTGACAGACTAAGAAGAAAAAAGTTTTCTCCGCATACAATAAAGAAAATATTAGATTTTCTTAAAAGTAAAGGTTATATAGATGATGGTTTATTTACCTCTGCATTTATAAAAGAAAAACTAAACAAAGGGTGGGGGAAAAGAAGGATATATTTTGAGCTAAGACGGTTTGGAATCGATAGTGGTCTTATAAAAAGAGAAATAGAAGGTATCAACTCGGATACCTACAAAGGAGTAATTCAAAAAATCATTAACAAAAAATATCGCCGTTATAAAGACTCAAAAGACAAAAAAGGGAAAATCGTACGCTATCTATACTCCAGAGGTTTTACCCGTGAAGAAATAGAAGACGCTTTCAATGAATACAAATAAGCTAAGAGAAGCTTATCTAACATTCTTTAAGAATAAAGGGCATACAGTTTTTCCATCTGATTCTTTAGTATCGATTGACCCCACTGTACTCTTTACCCCTGCAGGGATGAACCAATTTAAACCATATTTCTTGGGAGAAAAGAAAGGGTTAAAACGTGCTACATCTTGCCAGAAGTGCTTGCGGACTGGTGACTTAGAGAAAGTGGGTAAAACCCCCTACCACCACACTTTTTTTGAAATGTTGGGCAATTTTTCCTTCGGAGATTACTTTAAAAAAGAGGCTATAGAATTTGGATGGGAATTTCTTACTTCTGTTCTAAATATAAAAGAAAAACACTTGTGGGTCTCTGTTTATAAAGAAGATGATGAAGCTTACAATATATGGAGAAATCATATAGGAGTACCCGAGAATAAAATTGTACGCTTGGAAGCGGAAGATAATTTCTGGCCATCAAACGCACCTCTTGTTGGCCCTGATGGCCCATGTGGACCGTGTTCAGAAATATTTTTTGATCGAGGAAAAGATAAAGGATGCTTAAGAAAAACATGTAACCCTTCGTGCAGCTGTGGTAGATTTGTAGAAATATGGAATCTGGTATTTACCCAGTTCAACAGAACAGGAAAAAATAAATTAGAACCTCTTCCGCAAAAGAATATAGATACAGGAATGGGTTTAGAAAGAATGGCATCGGTTCTACAAAACAAGAATTCTAATTTTGAGATAGATATCTTTGAACCCATCATTGTTTACACAAAAAATTTATTGAGAACAAACAAAGAAACCAAGGAATCTATCAGTTTAATAAATGCGATTGTTGACCATGCCCGTGCTGTTACTTTTGCAATATCAGACGGGGTATTTCCTTCCAACGAAGAAAGAGGGTATGTTATAAGAAAACTAATAAGAAAAGCTCTCTGGAATGGTTATAGCTTAGGCTATAAAAAGTCTTTTGTTCATAAGTTGGTCAAAGAATGTGCAAAAACAATGCAAATACCATACCCAGAAGTTTTAGAGAATAGCGATAAGATATCAGAAGTAATACTTAGCGAAGAGGAAAGATTTCTTTCGAATATTGAAGGAGCAAAAACACAGTTTTATGCTGTTGTCGAAAACTTAAAAGATGCTTCCTTAAACACAATTGACGCTACCATTGCTTTTCGTCTTTATGACACTTACGGTCTACCCTTAGAATTAACAAAAGAAATGGCACAAGAAACGGGACTAAAAGTTGACGAAGATGGTTTTTATGAGCTACTAAAGAAACAAAGAGAATCTTCCCGTAAGAAAAGTATGTTTGTGGACTCTATTTTTACACAAAACGGTTACAACTTGGAAGGTAAAAGTGAATTTAGAGGTTATGAAACAATTAAAGAAGAGGCTATAATTATAAATATTCTCTCAGATGGGAAAAGCACCCCCATATTAAAAGAAGGGGAGAAAGGAATTGTTATCCTTGATAAAACACCATTCTATCCTGAATCGGGAGGCCAACTTGCTGACAAAGGGTATATTAGAACAAACCACGGTGAATTTATTGTAGAAGATGTTCAAAAGAATAATGATATAATTCTTCACATAGGTAAGGTTAATAAAGGAGAAATGATTAAAGAAAATTGTGAAGCTTTAGTGGATAAGGAAAGAAGAAACTCTCTTATGCGTGCCCATACCGCCACCCATCTTCTTCAGGCAGCCTTAAGAAACATTTTAGGCGAACATATAATGCAACAAGGCTCATTGGTAGATACAGATAGGCTAAGATTTGACTTCTCTCATTTTAAGGCACTAACTGATGAAGAAATACAACTGGTAGAGAAAAAGGTAAATGACTTCATTTTAAGAGGTGACGAAGTGGTAAAAAAGACCGTCGACCTACAGAAAGCAAAAGAAGAAGGTGCTTTGGCATTCTTTAAAGAAAAATACAAAGATACAGTAAGGGTAGTATCTATCTCCGATTACAGTAAAGAGTTATGTGGTGGTACCCATATAGACAATACCTCTCAGATAGGAATGTTCTATATCATAAGCGAATCTTCTGTAAGTAGCGGTATCCGAAGGATAGAAGCAGTGGTAGGGAAAGAAGCTGTCAATAAAGCACTTTCTTATAAAAATACTCTAAAGTTCATTTCTAAAACATTAAAGACAACAGAAGAAAACATACTAAAAGAGATAGAAAACTTACAAAAAATTTCTAAAGAATATAAAATGCGCCTCGATTATACAGAAAAAGAGATGTTAGCTTTGAAACTCAATGATATTATAGCTAACCCTATAGAAATAGATGGCATAAAACTTTTTATTATAGAGCTAAATAACAAAGAGTTTTCTCATCTTTTACATCTGGCAGATTTAATAAGGGAAAAACATCATAATTCTTTTGTGTTCATTTCATCTTCTTTAAAAGGACAAAACATATTTGTATTAGCAACGACTAAGGAGTTATCCAACAAAGGATTGCCTGTAAACAAATTCCTACAAGACTATGCAGATAAGCTTAACTTAAGAGGTGGGGGGAAAGCTCTTGTAGCTCAAGGGAAAATAACAGGTAAAATAGAAAAAGAATCTCTTAAGAGGGTGCTAAGTGAATTTATAGAAAAAAATAGAAAATGAAAGTTATCCGTAACATAAACAGTCTTGATAAACTCTTAGAGAAAAGAAGAAACTGCAAGAAGAGAATTGCAGAACGAGTGTACAAAATTATAAAAAGTGTCAAGGAACGGGGAGACGATGCTCTTGTAGAGTTTACCAAACGATTTGACAAGGTTAAGTTGTCCGCACGCGAATTGAAGGTTACCGAGTCTGAAATAAGCTCTGCATTTAATGAGTTGAACTCTGAACTTATTTCTGCAATAAAACTAAGTATAGATAATCTGTATAGATTCTACAAGCCTCAAATGCCTAAGCCGATAACCATTAAAGAAGAAAACGGTAAAATACTAAAAGTAAAATACAAACCTATCGAAAGATTAGGGATATATGTTCCTGCTGGCAGTGCTCCTTTAGTATCCACGGTTTATATGAGCGCAATACCTGCTTTAGTAGCAGGCGTCAATAATATCGTATTGGTCTCTCCTCCAGACAAAAATAAATTTCTTAATCCTTTTATCCTTGCTGTAGCCAGTATGCTCAAAATAAAAGAAATATACAAAATAGGAGGAGCACAGGCAATTGCCGCTTTAGCATACGGCACAAAAACTATATCACAGGTAGATAAAATAGTGGGACCAGGAAACGAGTTTGTCACAGAGGCAAAACGCCAAGTATTTGGGAAAGTGGATATCGATATGCTTGCCGGCCCTTCCGAAATAGTGATAATAGCGGGAAAGAAGGCCAACGTTGACCTTATAATCGCTGATTTGGAAGCCCAGATTGAGCATCGAGGAGGGCTAGGAATAGTAATAACCAACTCCAAAAGACTCATGAAAGAATTAAGGAAATCAAAAACAGAAGGATTTGCAATGAGGGTCAGAAATTTAGAGGAAGCTGCCTCCATAGCTAATAGGATAGCTCCTGAACACTTAGAAATACTAACACGTAGACCATCGCTTTTGCTAAAGAAAATAAATCACAGTGGGGCTATATTCTTAGGAGATTATTCCCCTGTGGCACTAGGAGATTATACTGCTGGTCCAAGCCATATATTACCTACTAATGGTACAGCAAGATTCTTTTCTTCCTTGTCAGTTAAAGATTTCTTAAGGGAAGTACATATTATAAATTACACAAAAAAGGCTCTGGCAGATGAGTTACCTGCTTTAGAAAAGATTGCTACATTAGAAGGCATGCAAAAGCACATTGAAAGCGTAAAGAAAAGGCTATCGTAATAAAAAGAAAGGAGAAAGATGCGTAAAGCCATAATAAAAAGAAAAACAAAGGAAGTAAATATTATAGTTAAGCTTAATATTGATGGAAAAGGGGAATATAAGATTGACACTAAAATAAACTTCCTTAGCCATATGCTGTCTCTCTTAGCAAAACACGGCTTGTTTGATATTGAGATAAAAGCAAGGGGAGACCTGGATGTAGACATCCATCATACCAATGAAGATATAGGAATAAGTTTGGGAGAAGCTTTCTTAAAGGCCCTTGGCAAGAAAGTTGGAATAAAGAGATTCGGCAATAGCATTGTATGCATGGACGAAGCGCTTGTAAGGTGTGTACTTGACATAAGCGGAAGACCTTATCTAAAGATTGCACCTTTCAGGCTGCCGGCAGCATCCTCCAAAACAATAATGAATATGTACAAAAAAAACAAAGTATACACATACTCATACTTTAAACAATTCTTAAAAGGATTTGTTGACCATTTCAAAATAAATCTGCATATAGATGTTTTAGAGGGAGAGGACTTTCACCACATAACCGAAGCTTCCTTTAAAGCACTGGCATTAGCTCTTAAAGAGGCAGTAAAGATTGAGCCCAGACGAAAAAGCATCCCCACTACCAAAGGAAAAATTGATTAGAATAATTACTCCTTTCAATAACTAAAATAGTAAGGGTATGACTACAATCATAGACTATGGCATGGGAAACATAAGAAGCGTAGCAAAAGCAGTAATGGCTTTGGGGGAAAAAGTTGTAATTACCGATTCCCCTAAAAAAGTAGAAGGGGCAAAAAGAATAATCTTACCCGGAGTAGGACACTTTGGCGAGGCAATGTTAGAGTTAAGAAAAAGAAATTTAGTAGAAGTTATTAAGAAAAAAATATCTGAAGATAAAATATCATTCTTGGGAATATGCCTTGGGATGCAACTTTTGTTTAAACATAGCGAAGAGGCCCCTTATATCCAGGGTTTAAACATTATAGAGGGAAAAGTAAGAAAATTCAGTAAAAAAAATCTAACTATTCCCCATATGGGATGGAACAGGGTGGCTATAAACGGCAAGAATAACAACTCTTTCCTTCTTAAATCTATTCCAAACAATAGTTTTTTCTACTTTGCCCATTCTTACTATTGTGTGCCAAAAAACAAAAATGACATCCTTACAACTACTTATTACGGCCTAAAGTTTGCCTCTTCTATCCATAAAGAAAATATCTGGGCGGTCCAGTTTCACCCAGAAAAAAGCCAGGCTTTGGGGTTAAAATTACTAAGAAATTTTGTAAAACTATGTTGATAATCTTTTACGGTTATGCTTATAATACCAGCCATTGACCTTTTAGACGGAAAAGTAGTAAGACTCTATAAAGGCAAAAGAAAAAACTGCAAAATCTATGATAACAACCCCATTAGAATAGTTAAACGATGGAGAAAATATGGCGTTAAATTAATCCATGTTGTAGACTTAAACGCTGCTTTTGCTTGCGGCGATAATCTTAACGTAATAAGTAAGATTCTAAAAGAAGGTATCGAAGTTCAAATAGGAGGGGGCATACGTACCACGGAGAAAGCAGAAAAACTTATAAAACTTGGTGCAAAAAGAATAGTTATTGGCTCAAAGATAATAGACAAAGAGTTCTTATCCACCATAACAAAACGTTTCTCTGCAAAAATAGCTGCAAGTATAGATGTCCTTAGGGGAAAATTTATGGTTTCAGGATGGCAAAGCTCCTCAGGATACTCTGCAAAAGAAATCATTGCTTATGTTATAAAACAGAAAATTAAATGGATAATTTATACGGATATCAGCAGAGACGGAACCTTAAAGGGAATAAATCTCAATACAATTAAACAACTGGCAAAATATAAAAATGTAAATTTCATTATATCTGGGGGGATAAACTCAATTAATGATATAATTGCAATAAAAAAACACACACCTTTTATAAAAGGGATAATTATTGGAAAAGCCATCTATGAAAACCGCATAGATTTAAAAGATGCTCTTTCTCTGATATGACAAAAAACCTACTTAAGGCATCTTTTACCCTGTTCCTCTTAAGCCATTCCCATCTTCTTTATGCAAAACCAATAATCTTTTCTACTATTGTTATAGATAAGAGTAAAGAATACAAATCCCGCACTATCAGCATGAATAGTCCAGAGTACGACTACTCTACATCTGTGGAAGAATATTTAGGATTCTTTAGCAATATAGATTTAAGAAAACGTGCTAGCAACGGCCTGCAACAAGATATATCTATAAGAGGGTCTACATTCCAAGATAACATAATAAATATAAATGGAGTGGATATAAGTGATCCTCAAACGGGGCACTACAGTTTAGAAATCCCCTTCACAAAATACGACATAGAAACAATAAATATTGAACCTAACACAAATACAATCAACTTAAATATAAAAAAACCTTCAAGCAAAGGAGTATATTTTGAACATACATGCGGAGAACATGCTCTATTCAACGATATTATCTCATTGAACTTTGCTGTTAAAAACATAAGAAATAGACTATCCTACGAGCATAAAATATCCAAAGGGGCAAAGCAAGACAATGATTTTAAAATTCACAATCTGTCTTTTTTTTCTTTCTGGGAAAAAGAGAATAACAAAATAAATTTTATTTTTGCTACCACTCAACGCGACTTTGGGGCGGACAGTTTCTACAGTTCTGCATTTCCACAAGAAGAAGAACATATAAATCAGAAATTGTTTATTTTGGAGACTGAAAATAACAAAGACTATTTCTCTCTCAAAAACAAAATTTTTCTAAGAAGGCATGAGGATAAATTTATCCTTGAAAGACACGACCCTTCATTCTATACAAATTATCATACTACTTATAAGTACGGATACCAAACCCTTCTATCATTTAAAAACGTCTCTTTCTCTTTTGGTATTAATAAAGAGAAAATTACCAGTACTAACCTTGGTAACCACACCCGCTATAAAAAAGACCTTCAAGTAATACTAAAAAACTCTTTCGGGAGAGTAGATTATAATGTAAACTTAACCCAGAGTTATTATGGTAGGTTTGGCTGGCTAAACACAACAAGTGTTACCACCGATTATATCCTACATGAGAAAGCTATTATCCATCTTATCTTTGCCAACTTGTGGCGACCTCCGTCATTCACCGAACTATACTACGAATCGCCTGCCAACCAAGGAGACAACAAACTAAAGGTTCAGAAATCCAAAGCATGGGAAATCAGTCTTGATTATAAAGTATCTGATAACTTTGACCTAAAAACAGGGGTATTTTTGAGAAAACAGTCTAATACTATTGACTGGATAAAGAAAAATAGCACAGCTGTATGGCAGGTAGCCAATATTGGTAAGATTAGCTCTAAAGGAATAGATAGTTCAGTAAACATCACTTTCAGAAATAGCTTAATAAAAAGATTTATCTTAAATTATACATATCTTAATATCGACGGAGAAAATCCTTATTATGCATCAAAATATGCTTTTAGCTATGCAAAACATAAGGTATGTGGTATTTTTGTAATGGAGATTAAAGGGTTCACCGTCAATTGGGCACTTTCTTTTCTTAATCCTGTAGATAGAAAAAAATACTGTGTCTTTAACATAAAAATATCCAAGCCTGTAGGGAATAATCTAAGTATATTCTTAACAGTAGATAATATCTTCAACACCGATTATGAACCTCTAAAAGGAATAAATGGGGAAGACAGGTGGTGCAAATGGGGCATAACTCTACATTTTTGAATGGATTTTTCTAAATATTTTTTGTGATTTATGATATAATAAAAAGATGCCAAGAAGAATAGTTGTAGTTGTTGCTATTGTCATAATAACTGCTTTAGCATTGGCTTTTTACAATACAAAACGTAAACACCGCAAGAAAACACAAAAAGAAACAGAAATAAATACGTCTTCTTTGGATATTGAAAACTATATCTTTACTAAGTTAGAAGGCAATAAGGCACTGTTAAGAGTCTACGGAATAAACAACAATAACAAAGCAGTAAATTATTTTCCTATAACAATTGATTACTATTCTAAAAAAGGGGAACTCTTAGATAGAGACAAAGTTGACCTGTTAAAAGACAATGGCGCAACCTTAAAGCCTATGGGAAGAATTAATGCGGAAATTCATATCGTCTATCCTAAAGATACAGAGAAAGTAGAAGTCAGAGTAGACAAGGAAAAATAAGTTTATGGAAAACAGAAGACGATTCTTGCGGTTTGAAACAGGCGATTTCTTAGAAATCAGACCACTAAACGAAACTGCACGGTACGCAAAAGGAAAGACCTTTAACTTCAGCCTTATGGGGATATGTTTTTCTTCTGAGGTAGAATGGAAAACAGGACAAGTCCTTATGATTGACTATTTTATCCCCGAAGAGCTTGACTCTGTAAAGCTAAAAGTGGTTGTGGTATGGTCAGAACTTATAGGTGACAAAGAGGGATATATCACAGGCACACAACTTATTGACATTGAGGAAGATAAAGAAAGTAAGTTTGTAAACTACTATTTTCAGAAATTAAAAGAGAAGTTCTTTTAATTCTCTTTGACTCCTGTAAAACTTCTTAAAACCAACGAGATGAAGGATGTATTCTTTAAAAAGACCACTTTATCCCAATTAATAGAATCCCCCCAGATTGTAGTCGATTTACTTAAATACGCCAATCTTTACAACAATATCAAGAAAAATGATTTTGTAGGAATAAAAATTCATTTCGGAGAAAAAGGAAACAAATCTTTCATTAACCCAAAGATATTAAAACTCTTTGTAAAAACTTTAAAAGATATACCTACCAAACCTTTTCTCTTTGACACCAACACCCTTTACAGAGGAGAACGGACCAATGCCATTGACCATATAAACTTAGCGAGAAATCATGGATTTTTAAACCTTAACATACCCCTTTTAATAGGTGATGGCATAAAAGGAAATGACTACATCGAGGTAACAATCAATAAACACCACTATAATAAATGCTTTCTGGGGGCTATCTGGAAAGATACTGATTTTATATTTTCAGCCTCACATTTTACAATGCATATGCTCACAGGGTTTGGGGCATCCATAAAAAACATGGGCATGGGTCTGGCTTCTCGCAGAGGAAAACTAGCTCAGCATTGTGAAATGTCCCCTCGTATAAATACAAAGGAATGCATACTATGCGGCAGCTGCGCAAAAATATGCCCTAGCTCTGCTATAATAAAAGAAGGTTCTTATTATAAAATAATAGACAATCTCTGTGTAGGGTGTGCTCAGTGTATAAGTACCTGCCCTCAAGGCGCAGTAAAAATAAACTGGTCTGAAAAGAACAGACTTCTCCAGGAAAGAATGGTAGAGTATGCTTACGCTGCTGCCAACGGAAAGCGTTGTGCTTATATGAACTTTTGCGTATTCATAACAAAGGAATGTGACTGTATGAACAAAGAAAATAAAGGCTTCGTCAATGATTTAGGGATTCTTTTTGGATATGACCCCGTTGCTGTAGATAAAGCCAGTGTTGACCTTCTAATTCAGCAGGAGGGAAACGACATAATAAAAAGTCAACACCCTAATGTTGATTACAGTCACCAGTTTGAATATGCTAAGAAAATAGGGTTGGGTGACCCAGATTACAAAATTATAGACTTTAATTAGCTTCCCTTTACAACCAGAAAATTCATTCCGATAAAAGCATGCATAAATATCAAGATTACCACTTAGAGTCTCCTGAGGTTATTATTGTAGAAGCTTCTGCGGGAACAGGGAAAACTTATGAACTGGCTAAACGATATATCCAACTCATCATCAACACTTCTCTACAAAACCGAATATCCCCAGATAACATTCTTGCTATAACCTTTACCAACAAAGCTACAAAAGAAATGAAAGAAAGAATCTTAGAGCTATTAAAAAAAATGGCTTTAAATTGCCTTTCACCACAAGAAGAAAAAGCCATTCTACCTTTCTTAAATATAGACAAAGAAAAAATCAGAGAAAAGGCATCTAAAATCACAGATGAATTAATAAAAAATTATAGCCTTTTTCAGGTACAAACAATAGATAGCTTTATCAATACTATTCTTTTAAGCTCAGCATTAAAAATAGACCGCTCAGCAAACTTTAAAATAAAGAAAGAATATACCCAGTATCTTTCCTATTCTCTTGATGCAGCAATAGACGAAGCCAAAAAAGAAAAAAAATTATTAAAAGTTTTTGAAGAATTTATTGATTATTACCTGTTTATAGAAAATCATTCTTCCTGGTTTCCTCGTCAGAATATACTTAACACTATTAAATTCCTATTTTTCCTAAACAACTATAACGGCTACGATTTTGTTGTCCATGATACACCTAATTCCGAAATATTGCAAACCAAGATTAAACTCTACAATGTGATAAAAAAATCAATTGACGGTGCCAAAAAATTGAACAAAAGCATACTAAAATTCATAGAAGAGAATGGCAAACATTTCAGCCTCAAAAACCTCCCCTCTTCATTGCTAAAGGAAAACTATCTCTCCGACAAAAAGAAAAAAATGGTAAGCAACCTAATAAGAAAATTAGCAGAAATGGAAGCCCACAAAACATTCAGTCCTTATATAAAATTGTTTATGATAGTGCTTAAAGAGTTGCATAAAATTTCTCAGAAAGAAGATGTACTTTTCTTGGAAGAATTAAACAAAAAAACTTACCTGCTAATCAATAAAGAAATGGGCATACCAGAACTCTACTATCGTATGTCTATGCGATTTTATCATTACCTTATAGATGAATTCCAAGATACCAGTCTATTACAATGGCTTAACCTAAAACCTATGATTGAAGATGCTTTATCCTCTGGAGGAACCTTATTTTATGTGGGAGATAAAAAGCAAGCCATATACCGCTTCAGAGGAGGAGAAACAAGGTTATTCGACGATATAAAATACGAATTTAGGCATTTTAACCCAAAGATACGCTTTCTTAAGAAAAACTGGCGAAGCCAAAAAGAAATTGTAGAATTTAATAATGAAATTTTCTCTCCTCAGAATCTAAAAAGGGCTCTTCTTAATATAGATTTATTTAAAGAAGACCCTTTCGCTATAAATAAAATACTTGATATATTCAAAGATTCCCATCAGGAATACGACCCTAACAATAAATATGGTTATGTTAAAGTAGAAAAAATAGAGAAGGCAAACTCCAAAGAAACAAAGGAAATAATATACCCAAAACTTATAAACACTATCATAGAGTTAAGGAGACGCTTTGCCTATCGTGACATTGCTATTCTCTGCAGAAACAATAATGAATTAGAAGAAACAACAGCTAAATTACTGGAAAACGATATTCCTGTAGAATCAGAAAAGACATTAATCACTACAGAAAATCCTCTTATAAAGGAAATTATCTCCTTCCTGAGCTTTCTACATTCTCCTATTGATGATATAAGTTTTGCCTCTTTTATCATGGGAGAAATATTTAGAAGAAAAACAAACGTTACTTTTAAAGAAATAACTGATTTTCTATTTACTATAAATAAAGAAAAAAATCACTACACCGATTTCTCTCTATACCGTTATTTCAGGGAAAAATATCCATTAATTTGGAAGAACCATATAGACATTTTCTTTAAGAATGTGGGATTCCTTTCCCTTTATGAACTTACCATTAGTATATACAGCCATTTTGAAGTACTGGATAATTTTGAGAACGAACAGGCATTCTTTATGAAACTCTTAGAGTTAATAAAAGAAAAAGAGGAAGAGTATTTGGGATTGGAAGAATTCTTGTCTTACCTATCATCGGCGCCAAAAGATGACCTGTACGTTAATACCCCAGAAACGGACTCTGTCCATATACTTACCATACATAAAGCAAAAGGTCTCGAATTCCCTGTTGTAATACTTCCCTTCTTGGGAATAGAAATAGTTCCCCAGTATGGTGACCGGAGAAACAACTGTTTCTTAAATAGACACAAAGATAAATTAGAACTCCTAAGAATTAACAAAGAACACCGTCTATCTTCAAGAAAATTATATGAAGTATATAAAAATGCTTATATCGATTCCTTAATTGACGAATTAAATGCTATGTATGTGGCTTTTACCCGCCCAAGGTGGGAACTTTATATATTTCTCCCTTATAAAACAGGAAACTCCTACAACAAAGCAAGATATTTTATAGAAGAAGAAAACTACCAAAAAGGAAATCCACACCATTATAAACACCACAGGAAAAAACCAAACATTAAAAAACTTGCCCCTTTTAAATACCACAATTGGATAAATAGCCTAAAAGATGAAATAATAAGTAAAAACGAGCTTATTAATAGAGAAAACATTATCTACGGCAATGTAATGCATTTTGCGCTCTCCTTTATAGGCAATCTTTCAGGAACCAACACCGATACACTGATTAAGAACATTATTGAAAAAATAAGAAGGCGCTTCCCTTCTGTTAAAGCAGACGCATATAAAAAAGAACTCCTAAGGATTATTCAGGAAGATAAATTATTCCCATTTTTTTATCTAGAAGAGGGCAGGGTATACACTGAAAAAGAAATTGTAGCAGAGGATGGAAGAATTATGAGAATAGACCGCCTCATTATTAAAGATAAAGAAGTCTGGATAATAGATTACAAAACCTCTCATAACCCCACAATAGAGGATAAGAACCAGTTGAGAGAATATATAAAGACTATAAGCAACATATACAGTGAGTATAAAATAAAAGGGTTTCTTATTTATTTGCAAACTATGGAAGTAAAAGAGGTAAGGTAGGTGGAAAGAGTTTTAAACCTTGAGATAGGAAAGAATTTTATCGATAGCCTTGCTGACTTTATTATAAATAGCTTTCCGAGAAAAAATAGAGATTTCAGCGATATACTATGTGTATTTGGAGGAAAAAGGCCATCTTTATTTCTAAAACGAGCGTTAGCAAAAAAATTAAAAGGCGCTTTCTTTGCTCCCACGACATTCTCAATGGATGAATTTGTGGAGTACATTGTAAGCAAAGAAAAAAATATAAACATCATAAGTAATCTCGATTCTTGCTATCTTATATATTCGATTGTCAAAGAAAAATATAGCGAAATATTAAAGAAGAGAAAGAAATTCAGCGAGTTCCTGCCATGGGCACAGGAAATAATATCATTTATAGAACAGCTTGAGCTCGAAAATATACCAGATTACTCACTAACAAGAATAGAAAAAAGCGCCGCCATAGGATACGATGTTCCAGAGAGCATAAATAGGCTCTTGCAAAATATAGCAGCAATACGCAATATCTATTACAAAAAGCTTGAAGAGAATAATCTGTTTAGCCGGGGGAAAATGTATCTATATGCTGCAAAATGTATAGAAAATACGGAATTGAATGATTTCGACAAAATAATCTTCTGCAACTTTTTTTATCTTCACAAGACAGAAATCGCCATAATGAGAGAAATTTATAGACAGGACAAGGGATTTTTCATTTTTCAAGGAGATGTGAACAGATGGACAACGTTAAAAGAAAATGCAAAACACTTAAAAGTAAGCATTCCGCCTCAAAAAACATCAGCATATGAACCACAGATATCCATACTAAGCGGCAGTGACCTTCATAGTCAGATAGGAATGGTAAAAGAAATAATAAAAGATTTGCCTGATTTAGATAAAACAGTAATTGTCCTTCCTCAGCCTGAATCAGTTATACCTCTTATTTCAGCAATCTACCCCTTGATAAAAAATTTTAATATATCGTTGGGCTATCCTATAAAAAGAACATCAATATTTGAGCTTCTCAACACATGTTTAAAATCTCAAGAAACCAAGAAAGAAGGCAAGTACTATACCTGTAGTTACCTTCAGATACTACGCAATCCTTTGGTTAAAAACCTAAAACTGTCATCGAGACGCGAAATAACACGCATCGCCGTCCATAAACTTGAAGAAATTCTTAAAGGAACTATACCCAGTAAACTTGGCGGCTCTTTGTTCGTAAGACTTTCCGACATAGAAACTTTAGAAGAATTATACGCCTCTATACGTGATACTTTACGAAATATAGGAATAAAAGCTACCAGAAAGGAATTAAAATCAACACTCAAACAGTTACATAGACTATTCTTTTACTCTTTTGAAAAAACAGATAGTTTCAAATCGTTGTGTGCTGTTATAAATGAAATTACTACAACTCTTATGGAAAAAAGTGTTATTGGAGATTTTCCTTTTAACCGTCTCGCAATAGAAAAAATTTTTACCCTTAACGAAGAGTTTTCTGCCTCTCTCCTAAAGGAACAAAGATTCTCACCTACAGAAACATTATCTATATTTCTAAAAAACCTCGAAGGAGAAGTTATCTCTTTTAAGGGCTCCCCATTAAAAGGGCTACAAATTCTTGGCTTGATGGAGACTCGCTCATTAGATTTTGACAATGTTATTATTATAAGCGCTAACGAATCGGTTTTGCCAAAACTTAAGGTATATGAACCATTAATACCAAGGGAAGTAATGATAAGTTTAGGTATTAACCGCTTAGAAAAAGAAGAAGAAATCCAAAGATATCAGTTCTTTAGACTCATGCACAATTCACGCAAAGCATTTGTTATATACGACAATAGAATGGATAGGGAAAAAAGCCGCTTTGTTGAAGAAATAATATGGGAAAAACAAAAAAAGCATAAAAAATTGGATATATTAGACATCACACAAGCTACTTTCACCATAAAAACATCCTCATACAAAACCCTTTCTTTAAAAAACAAAGAAATTACGGATTTCTTAAGAAATAGCACATTCTCAGCAAGCAGGTTAAATACTTATTTAAATTGCCCCTTGCAATTTTACTACCAATATGTATTGGGACTTAACAAAGAGACTGAAATTCTTGATGAGCCACAAGCGGAAGAAATCGGACAATTTATTCACGAGTTTCTAGAAGAAACACTCAGGTGTTTTGTGGGAAAAAAAATTACTATCGATAAAGATTTTGAAAACGGTTTTATGCGCAAATTTGAGCATAAATTTACACAGGAAATGTCAAAAAGAATGAAAGCCGACTCCTTTCTGTTAAAGAGGGTGGTTAAAAATCGCCTTAAGAGGTTCTTAGAAGAAGAAAAGAAAGAAAACAGCTGCAAAGAAATAGTATGCCTTGAGAAAGAATATACAGATGTGATAAATATAAAAGGGATACCATTAAACTTCATAGCCAAAGTAGACCGTATTGACAGATATGATAACCATATAACCATTATTGATTACAAAACAGGCTCATCAAATGTAATACCAAAAAATATCAATTCTCTTAAGAATATGTCGCTAAGCAGAGAAGATATAAAAGAAAATATAAGGTCTTTTCAGCTACCTTTATACTATATTATCATCAGTAAATATTTTCCCGGCTATCACATAAATGCCCAATTATATAGCCTGCGTACGCTTAAGAAAGATAGTCTCTTTCCTGATGACTGTCCTGATATATCAGAATACTTAGATATATATCTTAAAGCACTGGAATATATTATCTCGGAGATTTTGAACCCTGATATTCCTTTTGTTCCTGACA